>CANJOB010000027.1 GCA_947475655.1 Caulobacterales bacterium
ATGGACGGGCAGATTCTCCACGCCCGTATGAGTCCTTCACGCGGCCTTCGTGAGTAGCCCCCTTGTCCAATGAATCGGCCGAGCATCGGCTGTGGCGCAGCAAGCTGGACCGCTACCAGCAGCCCAATCTTCCCCGCTCCATTCTGGAAATCGCCCTCAGCGCCGGGCCCCTGCTGCTGTTCTGGGCCGCCGGCTGGCTCGCCGCCGTCAACGGCCTCTGGTGGGCCGCCCTGCTGCTGGCCATCCCCGCCGCCGCCTTCCTGGTGCGGCTGTTCATGGTCCAGCACGACTGCAGCCACCGGTCCTTCTTCAAGAACCGCCACGCCAACGACTGGACCGGTCGCGTCATCGGCACCCTGACCATGACGCCCCACGACTGCTGGCGGCAGACCCACGCCATCCACCACGCCACCTCCGGCAACCTCGACCGCCGCGGTCTGGGCGCGATCGAAACCCTCACCGTCGACGAATACCGCGCCCTGTCTCCCGTCCGCCGCTGGGCCTACCGCGTCTATCGTCACCCCGTCGTGCTGTTCCTGATCGGACCGGCCTATGTCTTCATCATCGAGCAGCGCCTGCCGATCGGCCTGACCCGCCAAGGCTGGAAACCATGGCTCAGCGCCATGAGCACCAACGCCGCCGTCGCCGTCTTCATCACCGCCGCCATCCTGCTCGGCGGCTGGAAGGCCCTGCTGCTGGTGCATCTGCCCACCATGCTGCTGGCCTCGTCGATCGGCGTGTGGCTGTTCTACGTCCAGCATCAGTTCGAGCGCACCTACTGGGCTCGCCGCGACCGCTGGTCGGAAACCGAGGCCGCCCTGCAGGGCAGCTCGCACTACGACCTGCCCGGTCCTCTGCGCTGGCTCACCGCCAACATCGGCGTGCACCACGTCCATCATGTCGCCAGCCGCATTCCGTTCTACCGGCTGCAGACCGTCCTGCGCGACCAACCTGAACTCAAGGATGTCAGCCGCCTGACCCTGCCCGACAGCTTGCGCGCCATCGGCCTGGCGCTGTGGGACGAAGCCGGCCAGCGCCTGGTGTCGTTCCGGCAGGCGAGGCTTAGCCCAGCCTAGACTGATCGAGCCTAGCCGTTGGCCTTGCGCTTCTTCGGCTTCTTCACCTTCGGCGGCTTGGGCGGGCGCTGACCGTCGTCCAGCGGCGTCCACGGCGCCTGCTCGCCCGGCGGACGCTTGGGCTTCGGCTTGAAGCCCTCGCCCGTGAACTCGGGTTTCTTGAATTCCCTTTTCTTGAAGTCGGGTTTCTTGAACCCGTCCTTCTTGAAGTCGGGCTTTTTGAAATCGGGTTTCTTGAAATCGGGTTTCTTGAAATTGGGCTTCTGGAATTCAGGCTGTTTGAATTCCGGCGCCTTGAACTCCTCGCGCAGGAAGTCGTCGTTGCGCGTCGCCGGCGCCTGCCACGGCACCTGTTCGCCGCGCGGCTTCTTCTTGAAAGCCGGCTTGCCGCGCGGTTCGTGCGCCTCGCCCTCGTCGCTCATGGCGCGGTGGCGCGACGATGACATGTTGCGGTCGCGCGGCGGCGGTGGAGCATCCTCGCCCAACCGTTCGATGTTGCCGCCGTCGCCACCGCTCTTGGCCGCCACGGCCTCGAACTGCTCGACCATGGAACCCGCGATCTGGAATCTCGTCTCGCGCTCGAATACGCGGATGGCTCCGATCTCGTTCTTGGTCACATGCCCGCGGCGGCAGATCATCGGCAGAAGCCAGCGCGCCTCGGCGTTCTTGTTGCGGCCAAAATCGATACGGAACCACACCGCGTCCTCGAAGCCGGGACGCGGCGCTTCCGGCGCGCGTTGCTCGTACGATCCGCCGCGTTCGCCGCGCTCGTATCCACCACCGCCGTAGGGCTGCGGCTCGGGCCCGGAGTCGGCCAGGTCTTCCGGCGCCGGCATGCGCGTGCGCGCCAGGCGGATATAGGCGGCGGCGATGTCTTCCGGTGTGCGCTGCGCCATCAAATCGCGCGCAGCGGTCAGGTCCTCCTCGCTCGCCTCGACGGCGGGCGACACGTCGGCGATCAGCCGGGTCTGGTCCTGGGCGCGGATGTCCTCGGCGGTCGGCGCCGCCTGCCATGTCGCCTCGATCTTGGCCGCCTTCAGCAGGATGTCGAGCCGCCGCCGCTTGGGGTGCGGGACCAGGATCACGCACACGCCCTTGCGCCCGGCGCGGCCGGTGCGGCCAGAACGGTGCTGCAGGGTGTCGCGGTTGTTGGGCAGGTCGGCGTGAATCACCAGGTCCAGGTCGGGGATATCGATGCCCCGCGCCGCCACGTCGGTGGCCACGCACACCCGCGCGCGCCGATCGCGCAGAGCCTGGAGCGCATGGGTTCGCTCGTTCTGGGTCAGCTCGCCTGACAGGGCCACAGCGCTGAAGCCCCGCTCCACCAGGCTGGCGTGCAGTTTGCGCACCGCGTCGCGCGTGGCGCAGAACACGATCGCCGCGCCGCTCTCGAAGAAGCGCAGCACGTTCACCGTCGCCAGTTCCACCTCGCTCGGGGCGATGCGGATGGCGCGGTAGTCGATGTCGCTGTGCGCTTCTTCCCCGGCGCCGACGGTCAGCCGCAGGGCGTTGTGCTGGTAGGTCGAAGCCAGGGCGACGATCGGCTTAGGCAGGGTGGCCGAGAACATCAGCGTGCGGCGCTCCTTGGGCGCCGCGTCGAGGATTTCCTCCAGCTCCTCCTTGAAGCCGAGGTCGAGCATCTCGTCGGCCTCGTCGATGATCACCGCGCCAAGCTGCTCCAGCCGCAGCTGGCCGCGCTCCAGGTGGTCGCGCAGGCGGCCGGGCGTGCCGACGACGATCTGGCAGCCGGCCTCCAGCGCCCGGCGCTCGGCGCGGGGGTCCATGCCGCCGACGCAGGAGACGACGCGGGCGCCGGCGTACAGCCACTGCAGCTCGCGCTGCACCTGCATGGCCAGTTCACGGGTCGGGGCGATGACCAGGGCCGAGGGCGGGCCCGCCGGGGCCATGCTGCCGTCCACGGCCAGCAGGGTATCCGCCAGCACTAGGCCATAGGCCACCGTCTTGCCTGAGCCGGTCTTGGCCGAGACCAGCAGGTCGCGGTCGGCGGTGTGCGGCTCCAGCACCGCCATCTGCACGGGGGTCAGGGTGGTATAGCCGCGGTCAGCGAGGGCCTTGGCCAGCGCCGGGTCGATCTTTTGGGGGAACATGGCGGGTCTTCTAGTCGTAAAAGGCGCCGCCCGATAGGCGGTGCGGCTATTGCGCGCCCAGCGCCCCGGTCAACACCGGCGCCAGGAAGGCCGCGACCCGCGCCTGGCCCGCCGCATCGGCGATCAGGTCCTGCCGCACCTCCAGCTCCAGATATTCCAGCCCGCGCGGGTCCACGTGCAGCGGCACGGTGTTGTCGGTCCCGTCCATGGAATAGGGCTGGTTGTCCCCCGCCGCCTCGCCAATCAAGGCCCGCAGCCGCGCCAGCACCGCCTGGGAATAGGGGGAATCCTCCCGGTGCAGCACCCCGTACAGCCAGGGCCGGTCGAACCCCTGCATCGACGGGGTGAAGCTGTGCAGGGCGATGAAGACGGTCCGCCTCCCCTCCCGCCGGTCCAGTTCGGCGGCGATCGCGTCCTGGTAGGGCGTGTAGATCTCGTCCAGCCGGGCCTGGATGTCCGCCGGTCCGAGCCCCCGGTTACCCGGCACCGCGCAGCCGTCGCTCTCCACCGCCACCGATCCCGCCGCGCCCGGGCGGCGGTTGCAGTCGATCACCAGCCGCGAATAGGTCTGGCGGACGAAACAGGCGTTCAACTGCTCAGCCAACAAAGCCCCGAGCCCCTCGACCCCGATGTCCCAGGCGATGTGCCGCTCCATCTCCGCGTCGGAGATCCCCAGCCGCTTCAGCGACGCCGGGATCGCCCGCCCGGCGTGGTCGCCCACGAGCAGAAGCGGCGATGCGGCGCCCGCATTCGTGACAATAACCGGCGGCGGATCGCCCGCGGCGAGAAGCCGGCTCGACGATCCGCGCGAATCCGATCCATTTTTCCGCAATGCCTGTACTCTCGGTTCGCCATCTGACGCGCTACCGGTACCGCAACCCTGTAGCGCTAGGCGAGCATCGCATGATGTTCAGGCCGCGCGAAGGCTGCGACCAGCGCCTGCTGGCCTCCAGCCTGGTGATCGCTCCGGTCGCCAGCCAGCTGCGTCACATGCAGGATGTGTTCGGCAACTGGGTCGGGGTAGCGCGGTTCTCCGGCCGCACCAACGACCTGACATTCCTCAGCACCTTCACCCTCGACCACGCCCCCCTGCCCCTCGATTGCGACCCCCAAGCCGACACTGCGGATTTCAGCGCCGGCCGGCAGTTCGCCTACGACCTCGACGATTTCCCCGATCTTGCCTGGTCGGCCCAGCCGCAGCACGCCGACCCGGACGGAGTGCTGGCCGCCTGGGCCCGCCGCTTTGTGAAAGCCTCCGGCCCCACCGCCGTCCTGCCGATGCTGGCCGACATGACCCAGGCCATCTACGCCGGCCTCAAGTACGGCAAGCGGCTCGAGCACGGCGTGCAGACGCCCCTGACCACCCTGGAAAGCCACAGCGGGACCTGCCGCGACTTCGCCGTCCTGATGATGGAAGCGGTGCGCAGCCTCGGCCTCTCGGCCCAGTTCGTCTCCGGCTACATCCACAGCCCCTCGCGCAAGGCGGCCCTCACGGAGCGTCAGGGCGGCGGCCACACCCATGCCTGGCTGCGGGTCTACCTGCCCTCCTGCGGCTGGGTGGAGTTCGATCCCACCAACGGCATCGTCGGCGCCACCGACCTGATCCGCGTCGCCGTCGCCCGCGATCCGCGCCAGGCCACGCCCCTGCACGGCTCCTGGTCGGGCTTCCCCACCGATTTCCTCAAGATGGACGTCGAGGTCGAGGTCAGCGAAGTCCTGGCCGCCGCGCCGGCGCTCGCCTTCGGCTGAGGCCTACCGCGCCGGGTCCAGGCTGGCCTTGAACGCGGGTTCGACCCGCGTGTGGCTCGCCTGCTCATAGGCGTAGCCGAACCCCAGCAACCTCGCCTCCGACCACGCCGGGCCGATGAACGAAATACCCACCGGCAGGCCGTCCGCCAGACCCATGGGCACGGTCAGGTGCGGATAGCCCGCCACCGCCGGCAGGCCGCTGGCCGAACCTTCGAACCGGTCGCCCGCCACCAAGTCGATGCGCCAGGCGGGCGACGTCGTCGGGGCGATCAGGGCCTGGACGCGGTGGTCGGCCAGCAGTTTGTCGATCCCTTCCGGCCCCGCCAGGCGCTTGGCCCGCGCCCTCGCCGCCAGATAGGCCGGATCGGTCAGGGGCGCGGCCTGCGCGGCCAGTTCGAACCGCTCCTGCCCAAACAGCACTGTCTCCGCCGGCGTCCTGGCGTTGAAGGCGATCAGCGCATCCAGGCTGCGCGTCCCCACCCCCGCCCACACGGTCGCCAGATAGGCGTCGATCCCGGCCTTGAACTCGGTGCGCAGCACCAGTCCCTCGTCGTCGTTCAGCTGAGGATCGGGCTGGAAGCCCTCGATGGCGACGATCTCCGCCCCGGCGCCTTTCAGCGTCTCCAGCGCCCGCGCGAACGTCTTGTCCGTGGTCGGCGAATAGCCGGTCAGATGGGTGAGCACACCCAGCCGCACCCCCTTCAGCGCATCCGGCGACAGGCCCTCCGCATAGTTCGCCTTGCGCGCGTCCGCCTCACGCGTCGCCGGGTCGGCCTCGTCGCTTCCGGCCATCAACATCAGCAACGCCGCGGCGTCGGCCACCGTGCGGGTGATCGGGCCGGCCGTGTCCTGCGCCTCCGAGATCGGGATGATCCCCGTGCGCGACACCAGCCCCACCGTCGGCTTCAACCCCACCACGCCGTTCATCGCCGCGGGACATGCGATCGAGCCATCCGTCTCTGTACCGACGGCGAAGCGCACATAGCCCGCCGCCACCGCCACGGCCGAGCCGGCGCTGGAGCCGCAGGCGCTGCGGTCCAGCACATGCGGATTGCGCGTCAGCCCCCGCACCGCGCTCCAGCCGCTGATCGAATGCGGCGAGCGGTAGTTGGCCCATTCCGACAGGTTGGCCTTGCCCAGCATCACCATCCCGCCGGCGCGCAAACGGTGCGCAACCTCGGAGTCCGCCTCAGGGACGTTGTAGATCAGCGCCAGCGACCCGGCGGTGGTCGGCACATTGGCCTGGTCTATATTGTCCTTCAGCAGCACCGGCTGGCCATGCAGCGGCCCGCGGTCGCGCCGCATGTAGTCGAGGTTGCGCGCCTGTTCCATCGCCGTCGGGTCCAGGGCGATCACCGCGTTCAGCCCCGTCGGCCCGCTGTCGAGACGGCCGATCTTCTCCAGCGCCGCCGCGGTCGCCATCTCGGACGGCTGCGCCGCCGCCCCATGCGCGGCGGCGGCCGCCAGAACGGCGGCGAGGACAAGAGCGGTTCTCATGCCGCGATATTAGGGCTTCAGCGCCACCAGGGCGAACATGGCGCCCTGCGGGTCCATGCACTGCGCGATCCAGCTGTCTCCCGGGACCTGGTGCGGCCCCATCAGGATCTTGCCGCCGCCCGCCTTCACCCGCTCGGCGCCGGCGGCGATGCTCTCGACGTAGAAATAGTACAGCCAGAACGGATGCGGGATGTCGGCGGGCTTGTTGAACATCGCCCCGCCCGCCGGCGGGTCGCCGGTGTTGAGCAGCTGGTAGGTCCCCATTGGCCCCAGGTCGATCGCCTTGTCCTTGGTCCAGCCGAACAGGGCCGAATAGAAGTCGAACGCCTTTTCCCAGTCCGCCGCCAGCAGTTCGCGCCAGCCCGGATAGCCCGGCTCGCTCGGCGGCCGCGCCCCCTGCGGATAGGTCGGCAAAGGCGTGAACATGCTGACCACCGCGCCCTGCGGGTCGGCGATCATGGAAAAGCGCCCCACGCCTGGAATATCGCTCGGCGCCACGTGCACGCTGCCGCCCAGCTCGACCGCCTTCTTGGCCGAGGCGTCGACGTCGTCCACGCTCACATGCCCGACCCATCCCGGCTGGGCCCCGGCCGAGCACATCTGGTCGGTCAGCTGCATGCCGCCCGCCACCGGGACCGGACCCGTGCTGAACAGCAGATAGGTCTGGCTGCTCATGCCGGAGTCGCGGCTGGTCCAGCCCAGCACCTTTTCTTAGAAGGCCGTGGCCGCGGCCAGGTCCGAGGTCATCAGATCGTACCAGACGAAACGGCCAGACATGTCTCTCTCCCGTTGGCTCGGCGCGGACCGCCGGTTTTCGCCGCTTCTTAGCACGGTTCCGGGGCCGTCAATCCGCCGGAAAGAAAGTTGAGCTACACAGGACGCCATGAACGCCATCCTCAAGACCGCCACCGAACGCCGCGATCTGCCCCGCCAGCGCACCCTGCTGCGCGGCCGCGTCCTCTATGGCGAGAACGCCTCGATCTCGGTCGACTGCACCATCCGCAACCTCAACGCCAAGGGCGCCCTGCTGCTGGTGCCGGACGACCAGCCCCTGCCGGCCGAGTTCACCCTGATGGACGTCACGGAGGGCATTTCCTTCGAAGCCCACCTGATCTGGCGCCGCGCTAACATGGTCGGGGTCACGCTTGGCGACCGCCACGACCTCAAGAGCGTGGTCGAGGCCCAGCTCCGCTCCCTGCGCGAAATCTGGATGGCCCTGGCGCCGCGCTAGCCGGCTCTGAGCTTATTTGGCCCGCGGTGCAGCCTTTTCCCGTTCCGGGGGTTTGGATAGCTAGGTCTTAATGGCCCCGGACGGACAAGCTTATGTGGACCACCGAAGAATGCATGGCCAAGGCGGCCGACGTTGAACGCCAGGCCGGCCTGTGCGCCTCTGACATGGCCAGGGTCGGCCTGCTCGAACTGGCCAGGGGCTGGCGGCAGATCGCCCTTCAGGCCCGCCGCCCTGCCGAGGACCGTATTCTGTTCGTCGACTGAACGCGGCGCCTAGCCACGTGACTTCTGTCATTTTCAAGCGTATGGTTCCGCTTAACGGTCTTATGGCCGCCGTCCCGTGCGCGCTTGGCGCACAGGATCGGACCATTTTCCAGCCATGCGCCCATTGCCGGGGGTCGAGGATCCCCAATCCCTGGCGCAAGCCATCGTCGACACAATCCACGAGCCGCTGCTGGTGCTTGATTCCCAGCTGACCGTCGTGTCGGCCAGCCGGTCGTTCTACGAGACCTTCCAGGTCGATCCCGCACACACCCTCGGCACCCAACTCTATGCCCTCGGCGACGGTCAATGGAATATCCCGGCCCTGCGCGAGCTGCTGGAGACCATCATCCCGGAGCGGGCGTCCATGAACGGCTTCGAGGTCAACCACGCCTTTCCGGGCCTGGGCCAGCGCACCATGCTGCTGAACGCCCGCAAGGTCCGCTATGCGACCAGCGACGCCATGACGATCCTGCTGGCCTTCACCGACGTGACCGAGCGGCGGATCCTGGAGCGGGAGAAGGAAGAGCTGCTGGTCAAGGCCGAGGCCCTGCTGCTGCAGAAGCAGCTGCTGCTGGCCGAGATGCAGCACCGGGTCGCCAACAGCCTGCAGATCATCGCCAGCATCCTGATGCTCAAGGCCCGCAACGTGACCTCCGACGAGGTCCGTCTCCACCTGACCGAGGCCCACCAGCGCGTGATGTCCGTCGCCGCCGTGCAGTCGCACCTTCACGCCGGCGACGCGATCGATCAGATCGAGGTCGGGCTCTACCTGTCGAAGCTGTGCGCCAGCCTGGCCTCATCCATGGTCGGCGACGGCGATCCCATCGATATCAAGGTGGTCGGCGACAGCCGGGTCATCGGCTCCAACGAGGCGGTCAGCCTGGGCTTGATCGTCACCGAACTGGTGATCAACGCCATCAAATACGCCTTCCCCGGTCCACGCACCGACGCCCGGGTGCTGATCACCTACGAAAGCGGCGCCGACGGCGACTGGCGCCTGACCGTCTCCGACAACGGGGTCGGCAAGTCCCCGCCCAGGCCGGACGCCGTCCGCACCGGGCTGGGCACGGTGATCGTCGATGCCCTGGTCAAGCAGATGGGGGCGAACATGTCCGCCTCCGAAACCGGCGGCGTCACTGTTGTGGTTCAGAAGGGCGACTTCGCGGCCGCCGCGCCCCGCACCGCTTAAGACCCGGCCAGGCGATTGCACTGTTTCGAGGGAGACGCCGCCCGGCGTCCCATTTCGAGACAGCCGAGACGCTCATGAGCCGCCTGAACTTCACCGAGGCTACCGACCGCCGGCCTCAGCGCGCCGCCGGGATCAGCGGCTTTGAAATCTTCCTGATGGCCGTCGTCGGCGCGATCTGCGCCCTGATCGTGGCCTGGCCGCACGCCTAACGCTTTTTCCCAAGCTCGGCGGCGATGTCCTTGGTCATGCGCCCCACCTTGCGATGGGCGGCGGTGAGCTGATCGCGCGTCACGCCCCAGCGCTTCATCCAGTATTCCACCGCCTGCCGCTCGGTCAGGTCCAGGCGGTCCTTGTCGATGAAGCCGCGTTTATCCTTCAAGCCGGCCATCGGCCCCTCCGCCAGCCGCCAGAGCGGCGACGCGCAACCCTAGCCGCGCCCGGCGCGGCCTGCCAGGGCCGCTACTCCTTCAGCGCCCGCATGTCCTCGAACTGGGCGGCGACGGTGGCGTAGCACTCGCACGCCGTATGCTCGAGCGCGGCGCGGTCGACCACGGTGAGGGCGCCGCGGGAATAGTTGATGATCTTGCGGCTCTTCAGCACCGCCGCCGCCTGGCTGACAGTGGTTCGCTGCATCCCGGTCATCATCGCCATGTAGTCCTGGGTAATGAAGAACGCGTTGGCCCCGACCCGGTCCTGCGTCATCAGAAGCCAGCGCGCCAGGCGGCTAGTGACGCTGTGCGCCAGGTTGCAGGCGACACTCTGCTCGGCCTGGATAGCGATCGCCCGCGTGTGCAACAGGCTGAGGCGCCGCAGGGCCGGGCTCTGCTCGAACCGGTCCGTATAGACCGAGGCGGATATTTTCAGGACGCTGCCGCCGATCTGGGCGAACATACGCTGCGACGCCGGCTGGCCGGTCAAGCCGTTCAGCAGCCCGGCCGCGCTTTCGCGGCCGATGGTCGAGGTTTCGACCGCCTCGCCGTTGTCCAGCACGGTGAGCACCGAGACGCAGGCGCTGCCGGGGAAATACAAGGCATCGACCGTGTCGCCGGGTTCGTACAGCACTTGAGCGCGGTTCAGCGGCGCTTCGACCAGGTGCGGCCCAAGGGCCGCTAGGTCCGCCGGATCCAGCGCCGAAAGCAGGAAGTTACGAAACTGCACTATGGCCCCTTGGGCGCGATTGCAGCGCCGCGAGCTTATCGTGCACTCAGCCATTGTAAAAACAAGGCTTATTCGTGATTCCCGACTAAATATTTACGGAATAGCGATTTATATTTCGCTTCGCCGACATAAATTATCGTCCACATTCCCTATATGTCGAGAACTATCATTGATTTCCAGTTGCCGGGATCAACACTGAACACTATCGGATTTTATCCAGCGAATTCCAGATTTGCCTTATTTTCTATTTGATTTTCCCGCAGCTAGACAACAGGCAGCGGATCGCTTTCGGAGCGGGTTACGGCGCTTCCGCTTGCGCGAAACTTGTCCAAGGCTAGGCTTGTTTCCAAAGGTCCTTGGAGAGCCGACCATGCGCAAAGGCGGCAAGGGCGACCTGGTCCTGGTCCACGGTCTTTGGATGACGGCCCAGTCCTGGGACAGCTTCCGCAAGCCGTTCGAGGCCGCCGGCTACACCGTTCACACCCCGACCTGGGCCGTGCTGCAGGGCTTGGACAAGGATCAGCTCAATGCCGACCCGCCCGCCGCCCTGGGACCCTTGAGCGTCGGAACCATCGTCGACGGCCTGGCCGCCTACATCGCCGCCCTGCCCGCGCCGCCGCTGCTGGTCGGCCACTCCTTCGGCGGCCTCTTCGTGCAGATGCTGCTCGACCGGGGCCTTGGCCGCGCTGCGGCGGCGCTTAACCCGGCGCCCATCGGCGGGGTCGTCCCCGGACCCGTCACCCTCAGCGCCGCCCTGCCGGCGATCGCGCGCTGGAACGGCTGGAAGCGGCCCTACGCCCTCACCCGCCGCCGGTTCGCCGCCCGCTACGCCAACGCCGCCCCGCGCGAACTGCAGGACCGCACCTACGACACTTACGTGATCCCCACTCCGGGCAAGGTGTTCTACCAGGCCGCTTTCTGGGCCGGGACCTTCGTGCGCCCGAGCCGCCGCACGGCGCCGCTGCTGATCACCGCCGGCGACGCCGACCGGCTGATCACGCCCTATCTCTCGCGCGCCGCCTACAACATCCAGAAGCGCTCACCCGCGCGCACCGACTACCGGCTGTTCCCCTGCCGCTCGCACCTGCTGTGCGACGAGCCCGGCTGGCAGGAAGTCGCGGACGCCGTGATTTCCTGGGCCGATAGCCTTTAGGCGTTGCCTTCCGCGGCGTCCTGCGGGATCGCCGCCGGCTCGGGCGGCGGATAGGAGAACACCTCCCGCCCCTTGTCGTCGACGATGCGGGAGAAGCTGGCGCCGTAGGGCTTGAGCATGCCGGTGGCGTGCTGCTTGGCGGTGTCCAGGCCGTATTCCCATTCCTTGAAATGGAAACGCTTGTCGTTTTTGTAGAACTCAAAGCGATAGATCATCGCCTCTCCATGCGCCTTTAATGGGGCGATTTGGAGTCACTTCCGGCGGCTTTCTTCCTTTAGGCTCCCGCGCTCCGAAAGCCGTAGGCCTCGGCCAGCTTGTCCAGCCCCATACGCAGCACCTCCAGCACCGCCGGCTCGGGCTTGCCCTGTTCGGCGGCCAGTGCGGCCAAGGTTGCGCCGTCGCCGACCACGCGCGCCACCGCCATGGCGATGGCCGGGTGGGCGGCCCGCAAGGCCGTCTCGCTGCGGCTCAGGCGGTCGATGGCGTCCAGCCGGCGGCGCAGGCGCGCCTCCTCCTCGCTGGCCCCCAGGGCCGACCGCGCCCGGCCTCCCCCTGCCCCGCCGCCGGCGGCCAGGCGGTCATAGTCGGCGGTGATGCGGATATTGCGCGCCGCGTCGGTCAGAGCCCGGTGGCGCAGGCCGGCGGCGATCTGCGCCTCGCTCAGCTGCGGGCGCCGCTTGCGCGAACCGCACAACCAGGTGAACCCATCGCGCGCCGTGATCATCGCCCCGGCCTCGCCCGGCGAAGGCGCCTCGGTCGCCACACCCTGCCGCCGCGCCACGGCGCGCGACCGGGCTAGCGACAGGGCCAGCGCCTCCTGCTCATCGCGCTCCGATGCGCGGGCCTCCAGCGCCAGGTTGCGGCGCCGTTCCTGGAGCGCCGCGGCGGCGGCCTGGAAATCCTGAGATCGTTCAGGGCGGCCCATGCTCACGACCCCTTGCGCTGCAGCCAGGCCAACAGGACGTCGGCCTCCTGCCGCAGCGCCGCCCCGCTCGGGCCGGGCGCGGGATCGCGCCGCCATTTGAGATGAGCTGGGCAATTCGCGCGCAGCGCCTGCACGGGCGCGCAGCACGACCAGGTTCCCGTCTCGCCGGCCACATCCACCGGCCAGGCGCACTCGCCCGCCCGCCGCGTCTCCCACGGCCGGGGTGTGGTCCCCGCCATGGGCTCGAAGGCGGCAGTATCGATCTCCGCCCGCGGCGGGCGCCCGAGCGCCGCCTCGACCGTTTCGCGCCAGCCGTCGGCGCTGGCGACGATCCGCCCGACGCTGCGGTGGATGTCCCGCCGCGCGCGCCGGCCGTCGTCCTCGCTCAGGCGCGGGCGCGCCGGGGCGTCCCGGCCGGTCGGCGCCTTCTCACGGTGCATCTTGCTGACGACGGAGCAGCGGCTGATCGCCCCGCCCAGGCGGGCGGCGATTTGCGCCGCCGATATCCCCTGCGCCCATAGCCGCCTGGCCAGGTCGGTGCGCTCCGGAGTCCATTCGGAAGAGATCGGGAAATGCGGTGAATTGGTCATGGGCATAATGTGCACTTGATGCGCAGAATAGCTCAAGCAAAATGTGCATCAAATGCACTCGCCATCCACAGAAAAACGTGCACACTGTGCGCATGGCGACCGCTCCCAATCGTTCCGGCCACTTCATCCGCCAATGGCGCAAGCATCGGGGCTACACCCTCGAGCAGTTGGCCGAGCGGATCGGCATGAGCCACCAGAACCTCGGCAAGATCGAGCGCTTCAAGGTGCCCTATAATCAGGAACTGCTTGAGAACCTGGCCGCCGAACTGCGCTGCGCCCCGGCTGACCTGATCGTGCGCGACCCGACCGATCCGGAAGGGCTTTGGTCGATCTGGGAAGGGCTCAAGCCGGCCGAGCGCACCCAGGCGGTTCGGTTGATTCAAGCCATAAAAGGCAGTGGGACCGGCACCGGAGGCTAGGCGCCGTTGGCCGGATAGGCCGCCACCAGACGCGGCTCCTCCCACAGGTCGAACACCGGCTCGCCGGTCACCGAGAACACCTTGGCGCTCAGGCCCCGGCGGGCCACGGCGTCAGCGCGCGTCTCCGCCTCGTCCCGCTCGCGGTAGGGGCCGTCCCGCCCGCCGCGGCCGTCCAACACGAAATACCGGATCACCTTGAACATCGTCGTCGCCGCCTCCTTGTCCGCTACTGATTCCCTGTCCGCCACCGGAAGTCGAGCCCTGCGCGGCAGGGTTGCGACCGATTCTGCCGTATTAACTTTGCGCATGATGTGAACATTTTGCTTGACGCCGGCATACGCATCACATGCACTTATGGCCTATGATCACATCCACCGAAAAGTGCATGCAGGGCGCACTCTGTCCGGACCATCTGCGCAGCCGGATTGGCGACCGGCTCGGCGCCGCCCTCGTTCACCAGGCGGCTGTGCGTGGCCGGCTCGGTCCGGCGATCGGTGCACTGGAAGCCGCTCGGCTCGATCAGGTCTGGGACTGGATCACCCAAGCCGGCAAGGCCGCCGCCGAACTCTCCGCCGCCCTGGCCGACGCCCAGCGGCAGGTCGGCGAGCTTTCAGCCCTTGAGTTCGACCTGCGGTTCGCGGCGGAGAACCCTAGCCGCGGAGGTCCTTGAGCGTCATGCCGCTGGCCTTCGCGGTGTCGGTGAAACCGAGCAGGCAGGCCTTCAGCGTCTCGTTGGACTGCTCGGCCGCGGCCTTTTCCCGCTCGCCGGCATCGGTCTTGAAGCCCTCCGCAGCGAGCGCCGTCACGCGATGCGCGGCCGCCGCGCGCTGGCCGTAGGCATCGGCGCAGCCCTGCAGCACGCGGGTATAGGCGGCCTTGTTCTCGCCGGCGCTGGACGGCGGCGGCGTCAGCTGCGCCACCTCGTTGCGGGCATTGTCGCAGATCAGTTCACTGGTCTGGGCCGCCGTGGCCGCGCCGCTGAAATCAGACACCCGGCCCGCCTGGGCCTCGGCCACCGCTGTGTCCAGCTGGCTGCTCAGGTAGGCATAGGCGTTGTCGCAACGGGTGGCCGCCCCGATCATCCTGTCCCACAGCGCCTTGACCTCCGCCGCCGGCGGCGGCTTGGGCGGCGGCGGCGGGGCCGGCTTTTCGCTGCAGCCGGCCAGGATCAGGGCGAGGCAGCAGGACGAGACAAAGGCGGGGGAAAGGCGGCGTGTCACGGGGCGGTCTCCTTCGAGGCCCGCACCGTGAACGCCCGCTGTAAAACAACTGTGAAGTCCTGGTCTCAACCCCGGCGCGACGGCGCCGGGGCGCCGCTGGCCGCCGCCGCGCGCGCCGCGACCTTGGCGCTCAGTTCGGCGGCCAGGTTGCGGCGGCAAGCCTGCACGGTCTGGTCCGCCGGATGGGCGTGGCAGAAGGCGGTGGTGGCGGCGGCGATCTGACCCTGCACGCGCGCATGGCCGGCGGTGGTCGCCAGATCGGCGGCGTCGAACGCGATACGTAACGACGCATCGGGGGCGGCGGCCTGGGCGCAGAGCGGCGTGGCGAGCAGGATCAGGGCGGCGGCGGCCGCCTGGATGGCATTGGTCATGGAAAGTCTCCGGTCATCTGAGACGCCCAAACGGCCCCTCACAGACCAGAGGCCCGCAGGAGCGCCGCCGGATGCGGGGCCGTGAAAAAATTTGTCGGGGTGTGCCAAGCTGAGCCGTAGCAGCCAGGAGCCCATATCATGCGCAAAGCTTGGATCGCCTCCGGCCTGGGTCTCGCCCTGGCCGCCCTCGCCGCCTCGGCCGCCCCCAACGCATATGCCCAGCCGGAGCAGCCGCCCAGACGCGTCCTCACCGCCATACCCGCCCCCTTCTTCGGCGAATGGAGTGTCGATCTGCGCACCTGCGGCCCACGCAACGTCGATCCTCTGCGCATCACCGCGCGCGAGATGAACTTCTTCGAATCCGGCGGCAAGGTGATGGGGGTCTTTTCCCACGGCGCCCTGGAACTGGTGGTCGTCGCCGACATGAGCGGCGAGGGCAACGAATGGCTCGGCGCCTACCGCTTCAACCTCTCGCCCGACGGCCGCCGCCTCACCATGAGCTTCGACGGGATGAAGACGGTGCGCCAGCGCTGCCCGCGCCGCCCCGTCCGCGCTAGGCATGACGGGCGAAGAGCGCGGCATCGTCGCCCGACTCGGCCTGACCGCCCATCCGGAGGGCGGCTGGTACCGCGAGACCTGGCGCCGGGGCGAAGGGCGCGGCGCCGCTAGCGCCATTCTGTTCCTGCTGCCCGCGGTGGAGCGCTCCCACTGGCACCGCATCGACGCCGACGAGCTTTGGCTGCTCCAGGCCGGAAGCCCGCTCGAACTGGAGATCGCGCCGGATGGCGGCCCGATCGCCAGCCATCGTCTGGGCGCCGACATCCTCGGCGGCGACATTCAGCAGGCCCTGGTCCCCGCCGGCCACTGGCAAGCCGCCCGCCCGCTTGGCGGCTGGGCCTTGGTTTCCTGCGTGGTGGTCCCTGGCTTTGATTTCGCCGGCTTCGAACTGGCGCCGCCGGGATGGTCGCCGGTCGGGGCGCCGGCCTAGCGCCCGCCGATCTCGGCGCCCTTGAACAGGCCCTTGTGCTCGCGCGGCTCCGACCGCCAGTACGGCGGGGGCGCCTCAACCTGCGCTCCCAGCTGCGCCGCCGCATGCCAGGGCCAGCGCGGGTCGTAGAGCATGCCCCGCGCAAGGGCGATCAGGTCGGCCGAGCCTTGCGCGACCAGATCCTCGGCCTGCTGCGCCTCGGTGATCAGCCCGACGGCGATGGTGGCGATTCCGACCTCGGCCTTCACGGCCTTCGCGAAAGGGACCTGGTAGCCGGGCGTCGTGGGTATGGCCTGCTTGGGCGACACTCCGCCCGACGAGCAGTCGATCCAGTCGGCGCCCAGGTCCTTCAAGGCGCGCGCGAAAACCAGGCTCTGCTCCAGGTCCCAACCGCCCTCGACCCAGTCGGTGGCCGAGATGCGCACCCCCACCGGCCGATCCGCCGGGAAGGCGGCCCGCACCGCCTCGAACACCTGCAGCGGAAAGCGCATTCGGTTTTCCAGCGAGCCGCCGTAGGCGTCTGTGCGCTGATTGGCGATCGGCGAGAGGAATTCGTGCAGCAGATAGCCGTGGGCGCCGTGCAGCTCCAGGGCGTCGATCCCTAGGGCCGCGGCGCGGATCGCCGCCTGCACGAAGGCCTCGCGGATACCATTGAGCCCGGCCTCGTCCAGCGCCTCGGGCGCCTGCTCGCCGTCCTTGTGCGCCAAGGCCGAGGGCGCGCAGGCGAGCCAGCCGCCGTCGGCCAACGCAATCTGCTGCCCGCCGTCCCACGGCGCATGGCTGGAGGCCTTGCGGCCCGCATGCGCCAGCTGCATCGCCACGGGAATGGGCGAATATCTGCGCACCGCCGCCAGCACCCGCGCCAGGGCGCCCTCGGTCGCGTCGTCCCACAGCCCCAGGTCGCCGGGCGTGATCCGGCCGCGCGGCTCCACCGCTGTCGCCTCGATCACCAGCATCCCGGCGCCCGATGCGGCCAGCTGCCCCAGGTGAATCATGTGCCAGTCGGTCGCCCGCCCCTCGTCGGCCGAGTACTGGCACATCGGCGAGACGACGATGCGGTTGGCCAGGGTCAGCCCGCGCAGGGCGATAGGCGAAAACAGGGCGCTCATCGGCGAAGTTCTGCCATTGGATCCGGCGATCGACGGTACGGAAATTTGGTAGGCCGGGTGAGGTTCGAACTCACGACCATTCGATTAAAAGTCGAATGCTCTACCACTGAGCTACCGGCCCACTCGCAGCCGGGATTTTAAGCCCGAGCCGAAGCGCGCGGACCATAGGCGGGCGGTCTTTGCGGGGCAAGGCGCCGCGAGGCCCTTAAACGTCTTTCGCGGCAACGCTTGGCCGCCTTGGAGGTTTATTAGCGTGTGGTCACGTTTAGGCTCTCTGATGAACCGGCTCCTTCCCGTCGCCCTGTGCCTCGCCACCCTGGGCCTTGGCGCCTGCGCCACCAACCGCAAACCGCCTGGTCAGATCGTCACCACGGCAGAGGCCAACCAGGCCGGCCTCGGCGGCGCGGTCACCGCCCCCTTGCGCGACCTGTCCCTGCTGCGCACCAAGATTCCTCCCGTTCTGCTCGACGCCCTGCAGAACCCCTACCAGCCGCCCAGCCCCTACACCTGTCAGGAAATTCACGCCCTGATTATCCCGCTCGACGACGCCCTGGGCGCAGATTTCGACCAGCCGGCCTCCACCGACGACAAGGACCTGATCACCCGCAGCAACGAGACCGCGCTCGGCGCCGTCGCGGGGTTGGCGCAGGACATCATCCCTCTGCGCGGCTGGGTGCGCCGCCTCAGCGGCGCCGAAAAGCACGATCGCCTGGTCTCAGCCGCCATCACCGGCGGCAGTGTCCGCCGCGGCTACCTCAAGGGCCTGGGCGAGGCCAAGAGCTGCCTGTCGCCGTCGAAGCCGAGATCGAATAGATTCTGGCCGTTTTGAAAACGGTCCCTGTCGTCGCCCTCGCGCTCGCCCTCGCGGCCTGCGAACCCGCCCAGTCTCCCCCGGCTGTGCCGCCTGCGGCCCCGGCGCCCGCGCCGCCGCCGCTCGCCGCGGCACGCTCCACGCCCCTGACCCTGACTCGGCCGCCGCCCCTGGCCAAGGAGGTCGAGGCCTTCCCCCGCATCTCCACCCCGGTCTCGCCCTACGCGGCGCGGATCAACCTGACTCTCGCCGCCGCCGACAGCCGTATCCGCGCCGAGATCGCCGACTGCAAAACCACCGACGACGGGGCTCCCGAGCCGAACGCCTCGTGGGAGCGTAACCTCCTGACCAAGATGGGCGGGCCCGCATTCCTCAGCCTGCTCGACAGCAACTTCGCCTTCTGCGGCGGCGCCTATCCCAACGCCATGCGGTCCTTCGTCACCTTCGACCTTTCCACCGGCGCGCCGATCGACTGGGCGTCCTACCTGCCGGCCGACCTCACCGCCCTGGTGCGCGCCTTCGACGACATCAATGGCCTGCCCGTGCGCCAGTATTCCGCCCCGGCCTTGATCGCCTGGTACCGCCAGGCCGCCCTGGCGAAGATAGACGAGGAGATGCGCCGCGACTGCGCCGAGGCCTACGCCCGCGAGGACCTCAGCGTCGTCTTCTGGCTCGACGCCAAGGAAGGCGGGCTGGGCGTGCAGACCGACGCCTTTCCCCACGCCATCCAGGCCTGCGCCGAAACCGTCATCCTCACCACCGCCGAACTTCGCCGCCGCGGCGCCAAACCGGCCCTGACCGACGCGATCGACGCTGCGCACGAGGCGGGCGTGTGGGCCGCTAAGCCTGCTCCCGCACGATCTGCCGCGCCTTGAAGTCGCGCCGGAAGGCGTCCATCCGCCCTTCCGAAATCGCCGCCCGCACCTCGCCCATCAGGGCCTGGAAGAAGGCCAGATTGTGCCAGCTGAGCAGCACCTGTCCGAGGATTTCCTGCGACTTCACCAGGTGGTGCAGATAGGCGCGGGAATAGTCGCGGCTGGCCGGGCAAGGGATCGTTGCGTCCAACGGCAGGTCGTCATCAGCGAAGCCGGCGTTCTTCAGATTGAGCGGCCCCTCCCAGGTCCAGGCCTGGCCATGGCGCCCGCTGCGGGTGGGCAACACGCAGTCGAACATGTCCACGCCGCGCGCCGCCGCCTCGACCAGGTCGATCGGCTTGCCCACACCCATCAGATAGCGGGGCTTGTCCTGGGGCAGCATGGCCGGCGCGTAGTCCAGCACCTCGCACATGGCCTCGTGCCCCTCGCCCACCGCCAGCCCGCCGATGGCGTAGCCGTCGAAACCGATCTCGATCAGCCGCTCGGCGCTCTCCTTGCGCAGCGCCTCGAACGTCGACCCTTGCTGGATGCCGAACAGCGCTTGCGTGTCCCGCGTCCCGAAAGCGGTGCTGCAGCGCTGCGCCCAGCGCGCCGACAGCAGCATGGCCTCGCGCGCCCGATCCTCTTCCGCCGGCCAGGAGACGCATTCGTCCAGCTGCATGACGATATCCGAGCCCAGCAGGTCGGCCTGTATCTCAATACTGCGTTCGGGCGACAGCACATGGCGCGAGCCGTCGATGTGGCTTTGGAAGGTCACCGCCTCTTCCTTGACCTTGCTTATCTTGCCCAGGCTCATCACCTGGAAGCCGCCGCTGTCGGTGAGGATCGGCTTTTGCCAGCCCATGAATTTGTGCAGCCCGCCCAGCCGCTTCACCCGCTCGGCGGTCGGCCGCAGCATCAGATGATAGGTGTTGCCCAGCAGGATGTCGGCGCCCGTCGCCGCCACCTGGTCGGCGGTCAGGGCCTTCACCGTCGCCGCCGTGCCCACCGGCATGAAGGCGGGCGTGCGGATCTCGCCGCGCGGCGTGATCATGACTCCGGTGCGCGCCGCGCCGTCTTTGGCCTTGATGTGAAACGGGAAGCTCATGAGCGCGCGCGCCATAGCAGGCTGGCGTCACCGTAGGAATAGAAGCGGTAGCCGTTTCCGATCGCATGGTCATAGGCGCGCTTCATCACCGCCTGTCCGGCGAAGGCGCTGACCAGCATGAACAGGGTCGATTTGGGCAGGTGGAAATTGGTCACCAACCCGTCTGCGGCGCGGAAAGCATAGCCCGGCGTGATGAAGATCGCTGTCTCGTCGGCGAAGGGCCGCACAACGCCGTCCTCCCCGGTGGCGGACTCGATCAGCCGTAGCGCGGTGGTGCCGACGCAGACGATCCGCCCGCCCGCCGCGCGCACCGCGTTCAGGGCCGCCGCCGCCTGCGCGGAGACCTCGCCCCACTCCGGGTGCATCTTGTGCTCGGAGACATCCTCCGTCTTCACCGGCAGGAAGGTGCCGGCCCCCACATGCAGGGTGACGAAGTGGGCGCTCACCCCCCGCGCGGCGATAGCGTCCAGCAGGTCCGGCGTGAAGTGCAGCCCCGCCGTCGGAGCGGCCACCGACCCCTTCACCCGCGCGTATACAGTCTGGTAGTCGGCGTGGTCGCGTTCGTCCTCGCCCCGCTTGGCGGCAATATAGGGCGGCAGCGGCATGTGGCCGATGGCGGCGATACCGACGTCCAGGTCGGCGCCCGCAAGGTCGAACGCCAGGGTGATCTGGCCGTCCTCGGCCTTGGCCTCCACCGTCGCGTCTAGGTGCGAAAGCTCGCAGACGTTGGCGCTCTCGTCGCCGAGCCGCACTCGATCACCCACGGCCAGCCGCTTGCCGGGCTTCATCAGGGCGGTCCAGCGGTTGCCGTCGAGGCGCTTGAGCAGGGTCGCCTCCACGGCGGTGACATGCTCGCCCCTTATCCGCACCCCATTCAGCCGGGCCGCGATCACCCGCGTGTCGTTGAACACCAGGGCGTCCCCAGCCTGAAGCAAGCCCGGCAGGTCGCGCACCGACAGGTCGCTCAAGGCGCCTCCGGCCTCCACCAGGAGCAGCCGCGCGCTGTCGCGCGGCGCGGCAGGCCGCAGGGCGATGCGGTCCTCCGGCAGGTCGAAGTCGAACGACGACAGCTTCATGCCGCCCCTGGGCCACGGCCTTAGGCTGTCGTCAAGGCGGCGCGTGTTAGCCACGTCGCCGATGAAGGTCGTCCTGCGATTTCTGATCTGGCTGGCCGCCCTGGCCGGAGGCGCGTTCTGCGCCGCCGCCGCCGTGGCCGGGCAGCTGGGCCGCTGGAGCGAACAGTTCGACCTCCTCAACCACCTTTCCCCCTTCTGGATGCTGGGCGGGCTGCTGGGCGCGGCCCTCAGCCTGGCCTGCGCGCGCGGCTGGGCTCGCAGCCTGGGCGTGACCTTGGGCGCCCTGGCAGTGATCGTCGCCGGCGTCCAGACCTTCCCGGTCCTGACCAGGGCCGCCGGCCAGTCTGTCGACGCACGCGCCATCCCGGCCGACGCGCCGCGCCTGAAACTGATCCAGTTCTCGGTCTATCATGAGAACCCAAGCCCGGCGGCGGCGGTCGATTGGCTGCTCAGCCAGGACGCCGACGTCATCGTGCTGGAGGAGGCCGAGGGCCTGACAGGCCCCTCGCGGAAACGCCTGCTCGCCGCCTATCCGCACCGCAGCGAATACGGCGACATGATCCTCAGCCGCCTGCCGATCAGCGCCAAGGGCCATTTTCTCAAACCCCCGCGCCCCACCAGCATGTATTTCAACGGCGGCTACGCGGTGATCGACGGCCCCGGCGGGCCGTTCACCCTGGTCGGGGTGCACTACACCTGGCCCTGGCCGGTGATCTACCAGGCCCGGCAGCGGCGCGAGTTCGCCAAGTACATCGCCGGCCTGCCACGCGACTCCACTCTGCTGGCCGGCGACTTCAACTCCACCCCCTGGTCCTTCGCGCTTCGCCGGCTGGAGCGGAACATGAATTTGGCCCGCATCACTCACGGCATCCCCACCTTCCCCGCCCGCACCTATCGCGGCGACGGAGTGCTGGACCGCGCCACGAAGGTCCCGGCCCTGTTCGCCTTCGCCCCCATCGATCACATGTTCGCCGGCTCGGGCTGGCGGCCGGTGCGGGTCACGCGCGGGCCCAAGCTGGGTTCGGACCACTATCCGCTGGTCGCCGTCCTGGCGTGGACCGGCGCCCGACTTGCACGCTGAAGGCGAAAACGTAGCGTTTTGGGACAGAACCGGAGACTTCCATGGCCAGCGTCATCCTCGCCACATCCACCCCGGCCAGCGGCGTCAGCATGGACGCCATCGACGTCTCCAAGTTCAATACCGCCCTGGTGATCGGCAAGAACGCCACCTCCATCACCCTGCGCATCGGTGCGCTGGACGCGTCGCATAACGTCACCATCAGCGGGACGGGCCTGACCTACAACGAGGCCGGCCTCGTCACCGGCGGCAGCATCGACACCCTGGTGGTGGTTGACGTGCCGGTGATCTACACCGCCCAGACCTTCACAGCCGTCCCCGCCGTCACCTTCATGGGCTGGATCGCCGCCGGCAACACCGCGGCCGTGCTGAACGCCATACTGAACGGCAGCGACAACATGCAGGGCTCGCTCGGCGCCGACGTGCTGCGCGGCCAGGACGGTAACGACACCATACTGGGTGACATCGGCGCCGACACCATCTGGGGCGGCGCGGGCGATGACGTCATCCGCGGCCGCATCGAGGCGGCCACCGCCCAGAGCACCCTGGCCAATCCCGACGGCGCCAACTACCTGCGCGGGGAAGGCGGCAACGACGTCATCGACGGCGCCGGCGCCTTCGACGACATCAACGGCAACCAGGGTAACGACACCATCCACGGCGGCGCCGGCAATGACTGGGTCGTCGGCGGCCAGGACAACGATGTCCTGTTCGGCGACAC
>CANJOB010000028.1 GCA_947475655.1 Caulobacterales bacterium
AAGGGGCGACCCAGAACGCTGGAAGTAAGTAGGATGGAGACGCTCTCGCGCGACGACCCATTCCGGTCCAACCGTGCAGACCAAGCAGGAACTGGCTACAGATGCTCAACAAACGAAATACCCCAATCATTGCTATCCTCGGCGCCATGGCGCTGATGGTTAGCGCGCCGGCGTTCGCTCAGGACGCCGCCGCTCCCGCGGCTCCGGCCGCTGACGCCGCCGCTCCGGCCGCCGACGCTGCTGCTCCGGCCGCCGCTCCGGCTGCCGCTGAACCGGCTGAACCCGCCAAGATCGAACATGCCGGCAAGCTGACCCCGATCCAGATGTTCCTCGACGCCGAACCTGTCGTTAAGGTCATCATGATCGGCCTCGTGATCGCCTCGATCTTCTCCTGGACCCTCCTGGTCACGAAGATGCTCGAATTCGGCGGCCTGAATAAGAAGTCGGACACCTTCCTCGAAGCCTTCCGCGGCGCTCGTTCGATCGCCGATATCGGTCGCATCGCTTCTTCGGAAGAGTTCGAAGGCAACCCGATGGCCGACATGGCCGCGGCCGCTTCGCAAGAAGTGGAACTGTCCCGTCAAGCCGGCCTGGCCGTCACCGGTGCTCACCGTGAGTCGACCATCCTGCGCGCCGTGACCGCCGTGGGCGCCGTGCAAGCTTCGCTGGCCAAGCGCCTGTCGAGCGGCATGACCTTCCTGGCCTCGCTCGGTTCGGGCGGTCCGTTCATCGGCCTGTTCGGCACGGTGTACGGGATCATGAACTCCTTCATCGGTATCGCGAACACCAACACGACCAACCTGGCCGTCGTGGCGCCCGGCATCGCCGAGGCTCTGCTGGCGACCGGTCTGGGTCTGTTCGCAGCCATTCCGGCGGTTATGTTCTACAACTACTTCCAGACCCGGATCTCGGCTTACGGCACCCGTTCGGAAGGCTTTGTTGCGGAACTGACCAACGCGATGTCCCGGCAGCTCGACAAGGGGGCGTAAGCAACCATGGCCGCCAAACTCGCAGGAGGTGGTGGGGGCAGCAAGTTTAACGTCGAACAGAATGCAGAGATCAACGTCACACCGTTTGTGGACGTGATGTTGGTCCTGCTGATCATCTTCATGGTGGCGGCTCCGCTGGCCTCCGTGACGGTCGAGGTTACCTTGCCATCTGCGGTCGCGAAGGCGGCTCAGAACCCACCAAAACCGGTCTACATATCGATCCAGAGCAATGGCAATTTCTACCTCGGCGACAACCGGTTCGACACTGCCTACGAACTCGGTGAATCGCTGACGGCTGGGATTGGCCGGCGCGATCCGACCAAAGAGCGCATCTACATCCGGGGCGACAAAGCAGCACGCTATGGCGCCTTCATGGAAGTGATGAACACACTGCAGGACCGTGGGTTTTACAGCGTCGCGCTCGTTGGCGCGGACAATAGTTGAGGATGCTTGACTGATGGCTGACAATCAGCAACCGGCCGAGCATCGCCACTACGATCCGCTCACGTCGATGGGGAAGAGAAGCAAGGCTGGCGCCAGTGGTTTCACGATCGCCGTGCTCTTCGCTTTCATTCTCCACGGCCTGCTCGGTCTGTATTTGTGGAAGGTGAAGTTCGAGCCGAAGTACAAGGAGTACTCGGACGAGGCTACGAAGGTTGACATCGTCAAACCGCCGCCGCCTCCTCCGCCGCCTCCGCCTCCGCCGCCGAACACCCCGCCGCCGCCGCCTCCGCCGGTGCAACCGCGTCCTCCAGTGGCTCCGCCGCCGGACGTGATTCCGCCGCCGCCGCTGCCGATCCCGCCTGTGGAACGGCGCGTCGAAACCCCGGCTCCGCCGGTCATCACCGCTGCCCCGCCGGCCCCCGTGCCGCCGCGTCCGTCGGTGATCACCAACCCGGACTGGGCGCGTAGGCCGAGTGGCGACGACCTGGCGCAGTACTACCCGGACCGCGCCCAGCGGACGGAGACGAACGGGAGTGCGACTATCTCCTGCACCGTCACCGCCAAGGGCACCCTGGTGAACTGCGATGTCGTCAGCGAAACCCCAGCCGACTTCGGCTTTGGCGACGCGGCCCTGCGACTGTCCAAGATCTTCCGGATGCGTCCGAAGACCTCTGACGGCGCCGCGGTTGAAGGCGGTACGGTTCGGATCCCGATCACCTTCCGCGTTCCGACCTAAGGATCGCGATCTCGGTAAAGTTTGCGCCCCGGAGCTTTGCGCTCCCGGGCGTTTTCTTTTGCGGAGACCCGTTCCGGCTTGATCCGCGAACGGGCTTTGGACTACACCCGCCCCATCGGCGGGCCGCCTTAGCTCAGTTGGTTAGAGCGCCGGTTTGTGGAACCGGAGGTCCTCAGTTCAAGCCTGAGAGGCGGTACCATCGAAGTGACACGGGCTGAGGGTCGATATCCCCCGGCCCGTTTTCATTTTTGGGCCCTCGCCACATGAGCCAGCCATCCCTCAAAGGCGCGCGCTGGATCGTGGCCGGCGCCGGCGTGCTGGGCGCGTCCGTCGCCTGGAAGCTGGCGCAGGCCGGCGCGGACGTCGTGCTGTGCGATCCCGCCGCCGCTGGCGACAACGCCTCCGGGATCGCCGCCGGTATGCTGGCGCCGGCGATGGAGGCGGCGCTCGATCCTGAGACCGGCCTCGACTTTCCCGCCCTGGCCGCCGCCCGCGACCTCTGGTCGAGTTTCGCCCAGGAGGCCGGAATCGCGCTCGATCGCTCCGGCGCCCTGCTGGCGGGGACGCACGCGGAACGCATCGCCGCGCAGCTGGCGGCGATCGGCGCGGCGCACAGGATCCTTAGCGGCGCGGACGCCGCCGTCCTGTCCAGCGGTCTGACCGCCGCCCATCCCGCCGTCTTCACCCCGGAGGACTGGCGCCTCGACGCTCCCGCCGCCCTGGCCTGCCTGACCGCCGCCGCGCAAGGCGCCGGGGTACGGGTGGTCCTGGCGGCCCTGACCGGTTTCGAGCCCGGCCGGGCGGCGCTGTCCACCGGCGAGACCCTGGCGGCCGACGGCCTGGTCGCCGCCACCGGCTGGGGCGCGGCCACCGCCTGGGGCGCGTCCCTGGCGCCGGAACTCTCCGTCCTGGTTCCGATCAAGGGGCAGATCCTGCGCAGCACGGCGGGGCCGACCGATGGGCCGGTGGTGCGGGGCGAGGGGGTCTATGTCGCGCCCGGCCCGCAGGGCGCCGTCATCGGCGCGACCATGCAGGCAGGGGTCAGCGACCGGCGCATCGAGCCCGAGGCGGTGCAGCGCCTTCTGACCAAGGCATCGGCGCTGTTTCCCAGTTTGGCCGACGCGCCCAACACCCCCAGCGCGGCGGTGCGCGCCGCGTCCCCCGACGGTCTGCCGCTGGTCGGGCGAAGCCGTAAGACGGGCGTGCTTGTGGCGGTGGGCGCGCGCCGCAACGGGTGGCTGTTGGCGCCGATGATCGCCGGCGAGGTTGTGCGCCTGGCCGCGGGACAGGACGCTGGCCTCGCTGCCTTCGACCCCGGCCGTTTCGCCGCGGGGACCGCCGTCCAGGCGAGGAATTAACCGCTCGCTAACCATAAGCGGCGACCTAGTTGTGCATGGCCGTTCAATCCATCCGGGGAATCGTCGAAGCCGCGATCCAGCGCGCCTCCACGGCCACCGGCGTGGATTTCAGCTTCCTGATGCGCACCGCCAAGCGCGAAAGCGGCGGCGACCCCACCGCCAAGGCCGGGACCTCATCGGCCAGCGGCCTGTTCCAGTTCGTCGACCAGACCTGGCTGGCCACGCTCAAGCAGCACGGGGCCAAGTACGGCTACGCCCGCTACGCCGAACTGATCCAGCGCGGCCCCGACGGGCGCTATTCGGTGCCCGGCGCCGAGGCTAAGAAGGCTGTGATGGGCCTTAAGCTCGATCCGCATGCCGCCTCCCTGATGGCCGGCGAACTGACCAGCGACCACGCCGCCTAACTGAAGGGCCGGGTGGGGCGCACGCCCACGGCGGGCGAACTCTATGCCGCCCACTTCCTTGGGCCGCAGGGCTCGGCGCGGCTGATCGAGGCGATGCAGGCCAACCCACGCGCCAATGCTGCGGCCATGTTCCCTGACGCCGCAGGGGCCAACCGCTCGATCTTCTACCGTGACGGTAAGCCGGTCAGCATCGCCCAGCTCTACGGCAACCTGACCCGCGCAGGGGTGGGCGACGCCGGCCCCACCGTGCGCGACGACCGCGCCTTCATCTCCTACGCCTCCGCCCGCCAGGATGACCGCGCCCGCCAGCAGGCCCTGGTCGACCTGATCCTGCGCGGTCCGGTGGCCAAGACCGACAGCCTGGGCTTCGAGGCCAATACCTTGAGCGGCGGCGGGGACGGCGCCCGCCTGACCGGCTCGCTGTTCACCAGCGAGATGCTGCGCGTCCTCTCGGACGCCGCCGAGAAGCGCTAACCAGCGGCCTGCAGAGCGGCGGGCATCGGCGCCGGTGCGCGCACGCCAGCGGCCGCGTCCGCCACGGCGCGGGCCACGGCGGCCACGCTGACGGGTTTGCGGATCACCGCATCGGCGCCGGCCTCCATGCAGGCCTCCGCCTCGTCGGCCTCGCCGCCGATCACGGCGATGATCGGCGTGGCCGAGATGCCGCCCCCCAGCCGGCGCACCGCCGCGGTTGTCTCGGCGCCGTCCAACTCCGGCATGCGGCCGTCCAGCATCAACAGGTCGAAGTCGCAGATCTGCACCAGCTCCACCGCCCGGCGGCCGTTCTGGGCGTGCACCACCTGGTGGCCCAGCTGCTCGAGGATGGCGCGCATCATGGCGGCGTTGAGGGCGTCGTCCTCGGCCACCAGCACACGCAGCGGCCGCGCCTGCGACAGGCCGGGGGCCTTGGCGGCGGGCGCCTCGACCAGGGGCGCCGGCAGCGGCAGGGCCGCGCCCTCGTCGCAGGGAAGCGCCAGGGTGAAGCAGCTGCCGACGCCAAGCGCGCTGCTGGCCTCCAGCGATCCGCCCATCAACCGCGCCAGGTCGCGCGACAGGGAAAGGCCAAGCCCCGCGCCGGGCACCCCGGCGCCGGTGCGGTCGACGCGGCGGAACGGTTCGAACGCCCGGCCCAGTTCGTCGGCGTCCAGGCCAGGCCCGGTGTCGGCGACCTGGAACACCAGCTGGTCGCCGCGGCGCTCGACGCGCAGTTCAACCCGCCCGCGCAAGGTATATTTGACCCCGTTGCCGAGCAGGTTGGCCAGGATCTGCCGCGCCCGCATCGGGTCGGCCACCGCCGCGCCCCAGCCGGCGGCCTCCAGGGCCGGTTCGATATGCACGGCCAGTTCCAGCCCCTTAGCCAGGGCGTAGGGCCGCTCCAGAAGGGCGGCGTCGCGGGCCAGTCTCACCGGGTCGAAGGCCTGCACCTCCAGGGTCAGGCGCCCCGCCTGGGCGGTCTCGCTGTCCAGGGTGGCGTCGAGCACGGCTATCAGGTCGCGCGCGGCGTCCAGGGCGGCGTTCAGCTGTTCGCGCGATGGCGCGCGACCGACCTGACCGCAGGCGGCGGCTAGCACATGGATCACACCGGTCAGGCCGTTGCGGATCTCGTGGCTGAGGGTGGCCAGGATGTCGGACTTCGAGCGCGCCAGCGCTTGGGCGCCCGACAGCGACACGGCCCGTTCCGACATCAGCTCCTCGCGCTCGGCGGCCAGGGTGAACTGCTGGCGCAGCACGCGGTTGAACACCAGGCACAGGGCCATGGTCAGGGCGAAGGCCCCCCATGACATCAGAGCGTGGGTCGGTCCCAGGGCGAAGAAGGCGACCAGCGGCCCGGCCGCGGCGGCCGGCCCGGCGATCAGCAGGGCGGCGAGGTTGGGGGTGGTGAAGGCCATGCAGACAGCGGCCGCGGCGGCGGCCATGACCAGGATCGGCTCCTGGCCGGGACCGGCGCCCGCGCCGAAGGCGGCGACCTGGGCCACGGCGCCGGCCCACAGCAGGGCGCCCAGAATCTGCACCCGGCCGCGCAGGCCCACGTCCCTGGCCGCCGGCTGATTGAGCCAGTTGATGATGGCGTAGAAGGCGCCGAAATTGATGGCGAAGATGGCGAAACTGGCCGCCATCCACACCGCGTTGGGTGCGTAGGAGCCGGCCCAGACATAGATCGGCAGGCTGACCCCAAACAGCAGCAGAGCATAGGGCAGCAATGCGGTCTGGGCCTGCAGCGCCTGGAAACTGGTCGACAGCCCGCCCCGGGCCGCGGGGGGGATCAGGGAACGGAACATGGACACTGGACGCTTAGCCTCAAGGCGCCGGGGGAGGGACGCCTTCGTCTGTCTTATCGGCGACGCGGTTTGCGCTCCGTTAGGAAGCAGCGTTAACGCCGGACAACAGATCATTAAGCCTAACCAGGGATGATGAACCCCAAAGCCTTGCTCGACTGGGGATTCGACCCGAATGGCCACGACCCGATCCGCTCTGACCGATGTGGATATCCACACCTTGATCAAGGGCTCGTCCGTCGAGGAGCGGGCGATGGCGGCCCACAAGATCTGCCGCAGTATCGACCGGACCGAACTGTCGGACGAGGACCGCAAGCGGGCGCAAGACATCCTGCGGGTCATGGCTGACGACGCCGCCGAACTGGTGCGGCGGGCCCTGGCGGTGACTCTGCGGCAATCGACCATCGTACCGCGCGACGTAGCTAACAAACTGGCGCGCGACGTCGAGAGCATCGCCCTGCCGATGCTGAACTTCTCGCCGGCCTTCAGCGACGAGGACCTGGCCGAGATCGTCCGCCTCGGCGGACCGGTGCGGCAGGTGGCCATCGCCAAACGGCCGCAGCTTTCGGAAGAGGTCACCGGCGCCATCATCGAGCATGGCGTCGAGAAGGCGGTGCAGACCGCTTGCGCCAACGACAACGCTCGCTTCTCCGAGCGCATGCTGCAGCGGGCCATCGATCGGTTCGAGACCTCGGAAACCGTGCTGGCCGCCATGGCCTACCGCCGCACCCTGCCGATGGCGGTGTCCGAGCGGCTGATCGACATGGTCGGCGACCAGGTGCGCGACCACCTGCTCAACACCCATCCGCTGTCGCCGCAGGTGGCGCTGGAAATCGCCATGGGGGCCAAGGAACGGGCGACGCTCGACCTCGTGGACCAGGCCGGAAAGGCTGGCGATGTCAAGGGCTTCGCAGGGCATCTGCATGAACGCGGGCGGCTCAACGCCTCACTGCTGCTGCGCGCCCTCGCGCATGGGCACATGGCATTCTTCGAGCATGGCGTGGCGGTGATGGCTGGGGTGCCGCACCACCGCACCTGGCTGATGATCCACGACGCCGGGCCGCTGGGCCTGCGCGCCATCTACGATCGGGCCGGCCTGCCGGGCCGGCTGTTCGCCGCCTTCCGCGCGGGGGTCGATACCTATCACGCCATGGAATTCGACGGCGGCCCGCGCGACCAGGAGCGGTTCCAGGAGCGCATGTTGCAGCGGTTCCTCACCCAGCCCAGCACGCCGGTGAAGGACGATGTCGATTATCTGCTGGAGAAGATGGACCAGATCGGCGCTCAGTCGCGCCCGCAGTCGGCGCGGCAGACGGCGTAAGCCCTCAACGCCCGATCTTCCCGGCGAATGCCGGGATCCAGATGACAAAGCGCCATCCGCGGAAAGTTAGAGCCATACGATCTGGGCCCCGGCATTCGCCGGCGTGAGCGGATTGTATGGTTCCGTCAGTACCAGTGGGGAATCCGCCCTAAGCTTCCTGCGGTACGAAGCGGCTGACGTTTTCTTCCAGGCCCGCGGCCAGGGCGCGGACCGTGGCGTCGTCGTCGGTGCGGATATTGTCGCGCAGAGCGGCGCGGATGGCGTCGATGTGGGCGTCGATGAGCGCCGCGGGCGCAGCCGAGCGCATGGTCGGCTCCTCGATCAGCCGGCACAGCGAGCCGGCCAGGCGGGTGATCAGCGGGAATTCATAGGTGCCGCCCAGGCCCTTGAGATCGTGGGCGCAGATGTAGAGCGCCTCGCCGTTCTGGCCTTCCATGCCGCTGGCTTTGGTCACCGCCCGGGCGGCGTCCAGCTTGGCGATTTCCTCGCCCAGCCATTCGACGAAATTGCCCGACAGGCTCTTGAGCGCCGCTTCGGCCTTGGCCACCGCAGACATGTCCAGCCGCCCGCCGCCGACCTTCAGGCGCAGGACGTTCGTCGGTTGGATCATTTCGCTTTCCCGAGTCTCGCTCAAGGCCGGTCTCCTTCAAACTGGCCCAAAGCCTAGGGCGAGACCGTTAAAAAAGAGGGTTAGGCCCTCTCTGACCCGGCGGGCAGGGTTCTCAGGCCGAGAACTGCTCGGCCAGCATCCGCTCCTCCAGGCTGCGGCCGGCGTCGAACATCATGGTCAGCTGGCGGGTGCGGTCCTCTGTGATCCGCACCTCGACCACGTCGCGCACCTCGAAATTGTCGGCCACAGCGCTGACCGAGCGCTTTTCCGCCTCCAGCACCTCGATACAGACCCGCGCGTCCTGCGACAGCAGGGCCCCGCGCCAGCGGCGGGGGCGGAAGGCGCTGATCGGGGTGAGCGCCAGCACCTTGCCGTCGATGGGGATGATCGGGCCGTGGGCCGAAAGGTTGTAGGCGGTGGAGCCGGCCGGCGTCGCCACCATCACCCCGTCGCAGAACAGCTCGGCCATCCGCACCTTGTCATCGATGGAGATGCGCAGCTTGGCAGTCTGGCGCGTCTGCCGCAGCAGGGAGACCTCGTTGATGGCCAGGGCGCTGTGGGTCGCGCCGCGCTCGTCGATGGCGATCATCGACAGGGGGTGGATCACAGCCCGTTCGGCGGCGTTGATCCGCTCCAGCAGGTTGTCCGCCTCGTATTCGTTCATCAGGAAGCCGACCGAGCCGCGGTTCATGCCGTAGATCGGCTTGCCGCAGGCCAGGCTGGCGTGGAGCGTCTCCAGCATGAAGCCGTCGCCGCCCAGAGCGACGATGACCTCGGCCTCATCGTGCGGGACGTCGCCGTAGCGCGCCGCCAGCAGGGCGCGCGCTTCCTGCGCCTCAGGCCGGTCGCTGGCGTCGAAGGAGAGGCGGGTCACGGGAGAGCGGGGTTGGGCCATGGACTATCCAATGGTCCTTATGGCTTGGCGCTTGTCAAACGACCGTTCGACGAAGGACTTATGCGCAAACCTTTCCGTTTCGGGAACCGAAACGGCAAGAAGGCTTGATTCAAAAATCAGGGCGTGACGGGCGCCGAAACCGGTGGCCACTTTCGGCTGTCACGACCGGGATGCGGCCTGGTTGAAGGCGGCGCGGGCGATGTCGCGGTCGAATGGGCCGAAGGCGCCCAGGGCCCGGTTGGCGCCGTCGACGCCGCCGCCCGGCTTCTGGCCGTTCAGCTCGCGTACAAGGGCCAGGACGGTGGGGAAGGCGCCGCGGTCGACGCCGACAGCGGCGCAGGCCAGGCCCAGCAGTTCCGGACGATCGCTGTTCATCGCTCGGCGCAGCAGCACGCTCTCGAATCCGCCCAGTCCGGCCAGGACGTGTACGAACAGGTTGAGCCGCCCCTCGCGCAGGGCGCGCAGCAGGTAGCCGGGACGCAGCTCTCCCGCCTGCTGCAGCTTCTCGACCAGGCTGCGGTCCATGTCGTCGCGCTCTTCCTCGACGGGGGGAAGGGGTGCGGCGCCGGCGACGGCGCGGGTGGCCTGGGACATGGCCTCGTCCAGCACCGCCGGATCGAGCCGGAAGCGCGAGGCCAGGGCCGTCTTGAGGGATTCGCCGACCCAGGCGTAGAGGCGCACCGCCAGTTCCGACGACAGGCGCGGGTGGCGGGCCAGGGGCGAGCGCATGGCGACGACGCGCCGGGCGTGACCGACCAGGGCGTTGAAGGCGTCGTCGGAAACCTCGGCGGTTTCGTTGGAGACCAGGGCGGTCAGCACCGCCGGTTCCCCCGCCTCCAGGATGGCGTCGACCACCCCGGCGGTCAGGCCCGGACGCCGCGCCACGGCCAACTGATGGTCCAGCGCCGCCTCGACCATGATGCGTAGCAGGGCCGCCTCGCCCAACACCGGGCTGTAGGCGATGATCGGCTGGGCGATCTCGATGTCATCCAGGGCTAGCATGTTGACCAGGGCCGGCGGGGCCCAGGCGGCCTCGGCCAGTTTCTCCGCCAAGTTTTTGCGGATGTCGTGCTCGGCCTGTTCCATCAGGGCGATGAACACGCCCTCGACCACGCTGTTGACCTCGGGCGGCAGGGCGCCGGCCCCGTCCTCAGCCGTGGCGGCGCAGAGGTCGATCACCCCGCTGAGCAGCCGCGCGCGGTCGGCCGGCGCGCGGCTGTGGGCAAGGGTCAGCAGATCGGCGGTTTGCTCGGCCAGCAAGGTCTTCGCCTAGCGAATCTCCGGCGCTCGTTTTCCCCGTCGCCGAGCATGCAGCCTGAGGCGCCGCCGTGAAAAGTTGTTTAAGCTCGCGAAAAAGGGGACTCGCTTGACCAAGAGCCTTCTGCTCGCCCTGGATCAGGGCACGACCAGCACCCGGGCGATCCTGTTCGACACCACGGGCAAGCCGCTAGCCACGGCCTCGCGGCCGATGACCCAGGCCTATCCCGCCGACGGCTGGGTCGAGCACGACGCCGAGGAAATCCACCGCATCAGCATCGAGGTGCTGCGCGAGGCGGTGCAGACGTCCGGCCGCGACGTGGGCGATATCGCCGCCATCGGCGTCACCAATCAGCGCGAGACTGTAGCGGTGTGGGAGCGCTCCAGCGGCAAACCGATCGGACCGGCCATTGTCTGGCAGGACCGCCGCACGGCGGAGGTGTGCGACGCCCTGCGCGCCGCCGGCCACGAGCGGAAGGTGACGGAGATCACCGGCCTGCTGCTGGATTCCTACTTCTCCGGCCCCAAGATCGCCTGGCTGCTCGATAACACCCCGGGCGCCCGCGCCGCCGCCGATCGCGGCGAGCTGCTGGCCGGCACCATGGACAGTTGGGTTATTTGGAAGCTGACGGGGGGCGCCAGCCACGTCACCGACGCCACCAACGCCTCGCGCACCCTGTTGTTCGACATCCACCGCCAGGAATGGTCGCGGGACCTGTGCGATCTGATGAACGTGCCCGCCGGCTGCCTGCCGCGCGTGCTGGACTGCGCCGACGCGTTTGGCGAGCTCGACCCGGCGATCCTGGGCCGTCCGATCCCGATTTGCGGCGTGGCCGGGGACCAGCAGGCGGCCCTGATGGGCCAGGGCTGCCTCCAGCCGGGCGAGATGAAGTGCACGTATGGCACGGGCGCCTTCATGCTGCTGAACACCGGCGATCAGGCCGCGGTCTCGCAGTCGCGCCTGCTGACCACGGTCGCCTCGCGGCTTGGCGGAAAGACCTGCTACGCCCTGGAAGGCTCCATCTTCATGGCTGGCGCCGCCATCGACTGGCTGGGCGGCGAACTGGGCGCGCCGGGCGGGCCCAAGGGGGCCGAGGCCCTGGCGATCAGCGCCCGCGAGGGCCACGGCGTCGTCGTCGTGCCGGCCTTTACCGGCCTTGGCGCCCCGTGGTGGGATCCGGCGGCGCGCGGGGCGATCCTGGGCCTGACCCGTGACAGCGGCCTGGCGGAGATCTGCGCCGCCACCTTCGACGCCTGCGCCCTGCAGACCCGCGACCTGATCGAGGCCATGCGCGCCGACGCTCCGCACGCTTTCGCGGCGGGAGCCGAACTGCGCGTGGACGGCGGCATGATCAAGAGCGCCTGGTACTGCCAGCGCCTGGCCGACATTACCGGCCTGCCGGTGCAGCGCGCCACCTTCCAGGAGACCACCGCCCTGGGCGCGGCCTTGTTCGCCGGCATCGGCGCCGGGGTCTATGCCTCGGCCCAGGAAGCCACCAAGGCCAGGCCGGACGCCGAACTGGTCGCTCCCGCGGCCGACCGCGCGGCGGCGGAGGAAACTTACGCCCGCTGGCTCGACGCCATTCCACGCGTGCGGGGCTGATCAGCGATTACTTGACGGGCGGCCCGTTCGGGATTGCTGTAGCGTCACGACGGAGGACAAGGCCATGGCCGACGGGGCCCAGCCCATCAGCCTGAAAGGACGGGTCAGCGAGGCCGAATGGCGCGTGCGCGTCGAACTGGCGGCGCTCTACCGGCTGGTTGCATTGCACGGCTGGGACGACCTGGTCTTCACCCACATCTCTGCCCGTTTGCCGACGCCGCAACCGCAGTTCCTGATCAACCCCTACGGCATGTTCTTCGGCGAGATGACCGCCTCGGCCCTGGTGCGGGTCGATATGGAGGCCAACATCCTCGAAGACCGCCAGGTGCTGATCAATCCGGCCGGCTTCACCATCCACTCGGCGATCCACGGCGCCCGCGAGGATGCTCACTTCGTCATCCACCTGCACACCGCCGACGGGGTGGCGGTTTCGGCCCAGGCCGAAGGGCTGCTGCCGATCAGCCAGCACGCCCTGACGGTGCTGCCGCAGCTGGCCTATCACGACTATGAGGGCATCGCCCTGGACCTGGACGAGCGGCGGCGGATCGTCGCCGACCTGGGCGCCAGCAACCTGATGCTGCTGCGAAACCACGGCACACTGGTGGTTGGCGCCAGCGCCGGCATGGCTTGGCTGGCGGCCTTCTACCTGGAGCGGGCCTGCAGCATCCAGATCAAGGCGCTGAGCGGCGGGCGCGAACACCTGCTGATGGCGCCCGAGGCCGCTCGCGCCGAGGTGAGGGAGAAGACCGCCATGGCACTGCCGGGCGGCGGCATGCTGGTCTGGCCGGGAACCCTGCGCGACCTGGATCGCAAGAGCCCCGGCTACGACGTCTGACTATTTGGCGGCGGGCGCGGCTGCCGGCGCTTCTTTGGAGGGGTCGTAGCCGGTCTGCACCTTGAGGAAGGCGATCAGGTCGCGGCGGTCTTCCGGCTTCTTCAGGCCCAGGAAAGTCATCTTGGTGCCGGGCATGTAGGTCTGCGGATTGGCCAGCCACTGGTCGAGGTGCTCGGCGTCCCAGGCGAAGGCGGCGTTCTTGATCACTTCGGAATAGGCGAAGCCCGGCTTGGCGCCCGACTTGCGCTGGAACACCCCGTGCAGGTTGGGGCCTGTGAGGTCCGGCCCGCCCTCAGTGAATGTGTGGCAGGCGCGGCAGAGCGCCGACTGGCGCTGGCCGTTGGCCAGGTTGGCGGTGTTGTACGGCGCCGGCAGGGAGGCCAGCAGCTTGGCGGTCTCCTCGGCGGACGGCTGGACCACGCCGGCGTCGACCGGGGCGGCGAGGTTGGCGCCCACCTCCGGCATCACCGGCTCTCCCTTGTCTCCGCATCCGGTCAGCAGGGCGGCGGCGATCAGGACGGCGGGGAAGGGGACGCGCATGGCGGCGTTTCTAGCGGACGCGGCAGGCGTTGCAAGCCTTGCCGCCCTAATGATCCATGCCCGGCTTGCCGCGCGCCGCCTTGACGCCGGAGCGGCGGCCCTTGCTCTCCAGCCGGCGCTCCTTAGAGGCCTTGGTCGGCTTGGTGGCCTTACGTTTTTTCGGGACCACGGCGGCGGCGCGGATCATGTCCAGCAGCCGCTCGATCGCGGCCTCGCGGTTGAGAATCTGGCTGCGATGCTCTTGGGCGATGATGACGATGACCCCGTCCAGGGTCAGGCGCGACCCGGCCAGCTTCTGCAGACGGACGCTGACCATGTTGGGCAGGCTGGGCGAGCGGCGGGCGTCGAAGCGCAGCTCCACGGCGGTGGAGGTCTTGTTGACGTTCTGGCCGCCCGGCCCCTGCGAGCGCACCGCCCGTAGGTCCAGTTCGTCCTCTTCCAGGGCGATATCGTCGGTGACCGGAATCATGCCGCGATATTGACCCCAAGCAGCGGGGATTGAAGCCCCCTTGGCTAGGGCTTGATGGCGATCTTGGCCAACTGGTCGCGCTGGGCGTTGGCGGGGATCGGCTGGTTGTTCTTGCCCATGATGTATTTCACCACTTCGAGATAGGCGCGCTCGCCCAGGCTGCCCGGATCGCCCGACGGCATGGTGGTCATGGTCTGGGTGTAGAGGTCGCCGACCGTGCGTTTAGCCCAGGTCTTCTTGAACGCCGGCCCGGCCAACTGCGGGCTGGCGAGTTCGGGCATGCCCTGCAGCGTCGGGCCATGGCAGGCGGCGCAGTTATCGGCGTAGATTTTCAATCCGGTCTGAGCTTGGGCGACGGAAGCGGCGGAGAGCAGGAACGCGGAAACGGTAAGCGACAGCAGGACAGGTTTCATGGAGCCAATTGTTTCAGCAAGGGGATTTCGGAGATCGGCGGCGGCGGCTTGATGGAAGCCAGGTAGGCATGGATGTCGGCGACCGCCTGGTTGCCCAGCGCCGCCTCGGTATAGGGCGGCATCACCAGTGGCGGCTTGCGGATATAGGTGGCGATGAAGTCGGCCGAGCGCGGATTGGGCGCCAGGCGCAGGCCGGCGTTGCCGCCCTGGCCGACAGTGCCGTGGCACTGGTGGCAGCCCACATCCATGAAGATTTTGCGGCCCCGCTCGACGTCGCCGGTGAGGGTCGAGGGTTGGGCGGCGGCGGACGTGACCGAGAGGATCACGGCCGCGAGGGCGAGCGATGCTGTCTTCATGATCAACGCCCCTGCGACACGACGTCGATCAGGGCCGGTTCGCCGGCCTTGACCACCTCCGCCGCCCGGCGCAGCGCCGGGCCAAGTTCGGCCGGGTCGCGGATCGGGCCGATGGCGAACATGCCCATGCTCTGGGCCAGCTTGGCGTAGTCGATCGCCGGCAGGACGTTGCCGTGGTGGACGTTGTCCAGCCCGCGCGAATGGCGGGCGGCCATGCGCTGCACGTGCATCCACTCCTGATGGTAGCCGCCGTTATTGTGCATGATGTTGAGCATCGGAATCTTGTGGTTGACCGCGGTCCACAGGGCGCCTGGGTTGCACATCAGGTCGCCGTCCGACTGTATGTTGACGCAGAACCGTCCGTGCTTGCGGTGCGCCAGGGCCGCGCCGACCGAGGACGGGGCGCCGTAGCCGACGCCGTAGCCGCCGGAGCCGCCGGCGAACTGGTAGGACTTCTCCATCTTCCACAGCCGCTGCGGCCACCAGCTTTGGAAGCCCATGTCGCTGCCGGTCAGGGTCCAGTCGAGCCCTTTGACGAGGTCCCAAACCTCGGCATGGACGCGGGCGACCGAGATCGGCGAGGCGTCCCAGCCGAAGCTGGCTTCGGTGACCAGGCGGGTGCGGGTGGCGCGGGAGACCTCCTCCAGCTGGGCGCGGCGGGCCTGGTGCGCGGCGCGGCTGGCGGCGGGAACGGCTTTGGCCACCGCTTCCACCAGATAAGGCAGTGAGGTCTCGCCGTCGCCGACGATGGTCAGGTCGGCGTTGGGGAAGCGTTGGAAATCCTGGAAGTTGGCGTGAACCAGCAGTTCGTCGGCGCGCAGGATGATCACCTTGGCGTCGGCCTTGGCAGTGCGGCGGCTAAAGCGGTGGACGACGTCGCTGAGCTGGTTGACCACGCCCCAGGGGTCGACGACCTCCAGGCAGATGATCACGTCCGCCGCGGCGATCACCGGACCGGCGCGGGCCGTCTGGTTCAGCGGGTGCATGGTCGGGAAGTTCAGCCGGCCGTAGCGGTCGATTACCGGCGACTGCAGCAACTCGGCCAGTTCGACCAGCTTGTTCATGCCGGCCTGGGTGCGCACCAGCCGGTCGGCGACGATCACGGGGTTCGAGGCCTTGGCCAGCATGGCGGCGGCTTCGATCAGGCCGCCCATGTCGCCCATCGGCGGGCGCGGGACGGTGACCCGCGACATCGGCGGGTCCTTGCCCTCGATGGGGTGTTCCTGCAGCTCGCTGTCGGTGACGACCATCACCGGGCCGAACGGCGGCGTCATGGCCAGGCTATAGCCGCGCATCAGGGTTTCGGAGAAGTCCTCCAGCGACACGGGCTGGGCGTCCCACTTGAGGAAGTCGCGGACGATGGCGGCATTGTCCTGCACCGAGTGGGCCCATTCCGGACCCGGGCGGCGCATGGTGCTGTCCAGCGTATTGCCGCCGATCATCATGATCGGAACCCGGTCGCACCAGGCGTTGTAGATGGCCATGGAGGCGTGCTGCACCCCGACCGCGCCATGCAGCATGGTCGCCATCGGCTTGCCCTCGACCTTGGCGTAGCCGTGGCACATGGCCACCGCGATCTCCTCGTGGGTGCAGGTGAGGATCTCGGGCTTTTTGTTGGCGCCGTGGTTGAGGAAGGACTCGTGCAGGCCGCGGAAGCTGGAGCCCGGCATCATGGCCAGGTACTCGATGTCCAGTTTCTTGAAGACGTCGACCATGAAGTCCGAGCCGGTGCGGCCGACGGTCAAGCTGTCGGCGGCCGGCGGATGGGTCTCGGCGGCGGCGCCCGCGGCGCTGGGCACGGTGGGGGTCGCCGGCCGCACGTCGGGCTGGGTCTGAGCCAAGGCCGCTTGCGGCTTGGTCAGGGCGGCCCCGCCGGCGGTGGCGGCGGCGGCCAGGAAGGCCCTGCGGCCGACCGTATGCGCTGCGTCTTTGGTTTTCTTCGGACCCTGGGTCATTGATCTGCCGGTCTTCTTTTGAACGCCCGTCGCGGAACGACTCCGCTCCCCCGGACAATGCAGCTGCACATTGCGGGTTTTTTCGTGGCCCTCAAGGCTCTTGAGCCTTCAAGGCATGATCGAAGGCGGCGCGATAGGGAGATGGTGCCGGATGCAGGGATTGAACCCGCGACCTTCGGTTTACAAAACCGCTGCTCTACCGCTGAGCTAATCCGGCATCGACGGCCTTATGCCGCGCGGATAACGGCCTAGGCAATCCTTGCGCCGCAAATCACCGGGTCAGGTGCTTCCAGCCCACCACGGCGCCCGTGAGCGAGATCGCCGCGCCCGCGAGCATCAGTATCCACAGCACCGGCTTACGGATCGGCTCAGGGACCCCGTACAGGTCCACCTTGTGTATCTCGTTGAAGAACAGGAAGTAGCCCCGGTCGCTGTCGGTCATTTCGCCCGTCACCTTTCCCGTGGTCGGATCGAGGTGGACCCAGGTGTGGCGGCGGTCGCCGAACTTGACCCGGAAAACCGGCAGCTTGCGGTAGTTGCCCTTGAAGGTGTGCCAGTAGCGGTCGGTCGTGGCGCGGTACTCGTGGGCCTGGACCGGCGCGTCCGGGACGAGCAGGCGGGCCGCCTGCAGCAGCCGCGTGTCGCTCAGCCGGGCGGGCGCCCCGGCGCCGCCGTCGAAGGTGGTGAAGTGGTTGGCGGCGTCGTTGAAGTGCACCAATGGCTTGCCGTCCAGCCACGTCATGCCGGCGGCGGCCGCCCCCGCCGGAGCCAGCCGGGCGATGTCGGCGGCGGTCAGCGGGAAATCGGCGCGGGCGTGGCCGCCGTAGCGCTGCCGATCCGCCGCCGCCAACCCGCGCTCCTCGTAGATGTGGTTGGGCTTCATGTAGATGTAGGACGTGCCGATCCAGACGAAGAGGGTGACGCCGCCGATCACGCCCAGGATGTGGTGCCACTCCATCCAGCCGCGGAACGGGGTGATGCGCCCCCCGCCGTAGCGCTTGATGAGGCTCAGGCGGATAAAGCCGAGCACCAGGCCGCCGAGCGCAGTGATCGTCGCCAGACCGGTCGTCCAGAGCATGATCTGCCGGTAGGCCGTGGGGTGGGGCCGCATCCAGGCCGTTTCGAAGATGTGCGGTATCCTGCCCACCCACATTATGGCGCGGTCGAAACGGCTGCTTTCCATGGCCACGGCGCCGGTCCTGGCGGAAATGTGCAGCTGGCGGCCCGCCGGGTCGTTGAGCGCGACCAGGTAGAAGGGCCGGGTCTTGTCGAAGGGCGCCTTGAAGGTCCAACGATCGCTGTCGAGCTTACCGATCAGGGTGGGCTTGTCAGAGCCGGCGAAGCCGTGGGCGATGGCCAGGGCCTCTGCCGCGCTCACACGGGTTATCGGCCGGCCGTCGGTGGCGGAGACGGTCTTGGCGGCCCCTTTCCAATCGGTGATCAGGTAGACCGCACCTGTCCCCTGCATCTCCAGCGCCAGTTCCTGCGGGAAACGGGCCTGGCCCGCGGCCTTCAGCGCCGCGTCCGGGTCGATGCGCACCTGATCCCAACGGATCGGCTGTAGCCCGGCGTAATGTTCGATCTCGGTGAGCTTGGGCTGGACCACGTACATGATCGCGATGCCGGACAGGCACCAGATCGCGCTGAGGATGCAGGTCCCGATGCCAAGCCAGCGGTGGATCAGCACCAGTCCCCGGTCGACCTTGCGCCACGCGCGGCGTAGCGGCGAGACGGCGCGCGGCTGCCTCGCCTCCCGGGCGGGCGCCGGCGGTTCGCCGGTGGCGTCGCTCTTCGACTGGGGAATGATCCTGTTCATGGGTGAGCCGATACCTTTGCCCCAAGGATTTCCAGGTGGATACGGCCGAGATCGCCGTAACCCACGGATCAGGGACGCAAGGGGCGCTCAAGTTGGGCCGGTCAGCCGGGCTTAGCGCGCCTTTGCCAGCCGCCGACGATGGAACCGGCGACGGCGAACCACAGCAGGATATAACCGAAATCTATAGGAACTAGGCCTAATGTCTTGATCCCATAGATGAAATCGTTTGCTGCTACGGTGAGGCCGAAGAACAGGGCCGTCGCCAGCCCGACCCGCCCGCCGCTGAACCAGCCCAGCGACCCAGTACGCCGGATCACCCAGTCGAGCCCGAACACCGATAGCAGCACCGCCAGGAATCCCGCGGCCATGGGCAGGCCGCCTTGCATCTTGCTCGGATCGACTCCGCTCAGGGCGACCCAGCGCTCCTCGAACAGCAGGCCGTACCAGACGAAGCCCACCAGATAGGCGGCAAGAGTGCCCGCCGCGACGCCCGGCCAATTCACGCGCAACATCACGCCCTCCCGGTTTATCAGGGGGACCAGGCCCCCGTCGCGAAGGCGAGGCTAGCCTCCTTCGGCCCGGCGCGGTAGAGGCGGCGCATGGCGCGCATCCTGATCACCTCGGCCCTTCCGTACATCAACGGGGTCAAACACCTGGGCAACCTGGCCGGCTCGATGCTGCCGGCGGACGTCTATGCTCGGTTTCAGCGGTCGCGCGGGAATAGCGTGCTCTATATCTGCGCCACCGACGAGCACGGCACCCCGGCCGAGCTGGCCGCCGCCCAAGCGGGACAGGAGGTTTCGGCCTATTGCGCCGAGCAGCACCAGATTCAGCATGACATCGGCCGCGCTTTCGGCCTGTCCTGGGACTGGTTCGGCCGCTCGTCCTCGCCGCAGAACCGCGATCTGACCCAACATTTCGCCCACGTGCTGGAACAGAACGGCCTGATCGAGGAGCGGCTGGATCAGATGATCTACTCGCGCACCGACGGGCGCTTCCTGCCGGACCGCTACGTCGAGGGGACCTGCCCGCACTGCGCTTATCAGAAGGCCCGCGGCGACCAGTGCGACAACTGCGGCAACCTGCTGGACCCGCTTGACCTGATCAATCCTTACTCGGCGATCAGCGGCTCGCGCGAGCTGGAGGTGCGCGACACCCGCCACCTCTACCTGCTGCAAAGCAGGATGCAGGACCGCATCCGCGCCTGGGTCGACGCCAAGGCCCCGGCCTGGGGGCCCCTGACCCGCTCCATCGCCTACAAGCACCTGGACGAGGGGTTGATCGACCGCGGCATCACCCGTGACCTCGCCTGGGGCGTGCCGGTGGCCTATCAGGGGGTGGCGCGCCCGGGCCTGGAGGGCAAGGTCTTCTACGTCTGGTTCGACGCCCCGATCGAATACATCGCCGCCACCGCCGAATGGGCCGACGCCACCGGCGGGAACTGGCGCTCCTGGTGGCGCGAGGACGAGGGCGCCTTGGACGTCCGCTACATCGAGTTCATGGGCAAGGACAACGTCGCCTTCCACACGGTCAGCTTCCCGGCCACCCTGCTGGGGTCGGGCGAACCGTGGAAGAGCGTCGACACGCTCAAAGCCTTCAACTGGCTCAACTGGTACGGCGGCAAGTTCTCGACCAGTGGCAAGCGCGGCGTGTTCATGGACGCGGCCCTGGAAATCCTGCCGCCCGACTACTGGCGCTGGTATCTGACCGCCAACGCTCCGGAGGGCTCCGACAGCGCCTTCACCTGGGAGCAGTTCGCCGCCACCATCAACAGCGACCTGGCCAATGTGCTGGGCAATTTCGTCAACCGCATCCTCAAGTTCACCGAGAGCAAGTTCGAGGGCGTGGTCCCGGCGGGCGGCGAGGCGGGCCCGGTGGAGCAGGCGCTGTATGCCCGTGTCGACGAGACTCTGGCGGCCCTGACCGCCAGCCTGGAGGCCATGGAGTTCCGAAAAGCCGCCCAGGACGTGCGCCAGCTATGGGTGATCGGCAACGAGTACTTGCAGGAAGCCGCGCCCTGGACCGCGATCAAGACCGACGCCGACCGCGCCGCCGTGGGCGTCCGCACGGCCCTGAACCTAGTGGCGCTCTACGCCCGGGTCAGCGCCCCCTTCATCCCCTTCGCGGCGGAGACCATCGCCGAGGCGGTGGGGGAAACCGAGACGGCGTGGCCGTCGCAGCCGGCTGCCGTGGAGCTGGCGCGCGTTCCCGCCGGGCTCAAGGTCCAGGCCCCCGAGGTGCTGTTTAGGAAGATCGACGACGACCAGATCTCCGAATGGACCGCCCGCTTCGGCGGGGCCGAGAGCGAAGCCGTTTAGCGCCCGGCGGCCAGGTATTCTTCCGCTTCTTTCGGGCCGATATCGATGAAGTTCGGCATGAACTGGTTATACGCCGCCACCTCGCCGGTGCGGGTGACCACTTGGCGGTGGCCTTCCCAGACCATCTTCAGCGACACGAACAGCACGATGGCCAGGCCGACGTAGCCGATCCAGCTGTAGCGCTGCAGCAGCTTGGCGATCCAGGTCGCCGCCACCCCCATCAGGGTGATCGACAGCAGCAGTCCGAACACCAGCACCCCCGGATGGGCCCGCGCCGCCCCGGCCACCGCCAGCACATTGTCGAGCGACATGGAGATGTCGGCGATCAGGATCTGTAGCAGGGCGGCGAAGAAGGTCTTGCCCTTGCCGGGTGTTCCCCCATGCGACACGCCTTGCGCCGCGCCCTCGCCTTCCAGCACATGCAGGGCGGCCTCGCCCTCGGCGACCTCCTGGGCATGGCCGGCCCGCAGGTCCTGCCAGATCTTCCACGACACCCAGAGCAGCAGCACGCCCCCGGCCAGCAGCAGGCCGACCACTTTCAGCATCTGCACGGCGATCAGAGCGAAGCCGATCAGCATCACCACCGCGGCGGCCAGGCCAAAGACGATGGCCTTGCGGCGCTGGTCCTTGGGCAGGCCCGAGGCGGCCAGGCCGACGGCGATGGCGTTGTCGCCGGCGAGCGATACGTCGATCAGCACGACTTGCAGAAAGGCAAGGAGGGCGGGGACGCCGACGGCGTGGGGCAGGGCGATATGCATTAACGCTTCATGGGCCAGGGCGCGCCCCAGTTCAACGCCGATCTGGGCCAGACAAGCAAAGGCCGGCCCGCGGGTGCGCGGGCCGGCCCTTCAGTCTGCGGCGGGCGCCTAGACCTTCTCGGTCTCGCGGTGCTCTTCGTCCTTGCGCCAGGGCCAGTTGGCCTTGCGCTCATCGTCGGTCATTTCGGCCTCGGACTTGGTTTCGACCACCGTGTGGTCGTCGTCGTCGCGGTGGACCACGGCGACCGGCTCGGCCTGGGCGTAGGTGGTGGTCGTCTCCACCGCGGCATGGTGGGCCGGCTCGACATGGTGGACCGGCTCGGGCGCGGGATGCACGACCGTGGTCGTCGAGGCGTATTCCGGCTCGGCGTCCATGGTCCCGTAGTCGGCCATGGTGCGGAACTTGCGCCGGCGCTTGGCGCGGGCCTTGGCCTCTGCGGCGCGGGTGGCGATGGCGATCAGCAGCACCAGGGCCAGCAGCACCAAGCCAGCACCGATCACGGTCCGCGACGAGGTCTTGCCGATGCCGGGCACGTCGATCTCGCCGTAGTCGGGCAGCTTTATCCCGCCCAGGCCCAGCTTGCCCAGGTCGATCTTGGGCAGGGAGAAGCCCTTGCGGACCGGCTCGGGGATGGCGATCTTCACCGCCTGCTCGAAAGCAGCCAGGGAGAAGGTGCGGGTGTTGCGCTCGCCGCGCAGGATTGCGTCGACCTGGGCGCGCAGGGGCGAATGCTCGGCGCCGGCCAGCGGCGCGACCTGCCACTGGAAGGTCGGAGCCTCGCCGCTCTTCAGCCGGGCGGTCTGGGCGCCGTTGGGCGTGATCGAGTAGCCTTGGCCGGTCAGGGTGGCGCTGACGTCGGCGGTGCGGGCGGCGCGGGTCAGGCCGGCCTTGGCGGCCTGTTCCTTGATCAGGTCGAACAGGGTCTTGGGCAGGGTCAGCACCACCGCGCCGGGCTGGCCGGTGGTGATGGAGGGGGCCACGGTCATGGTCGAGCCCGCGATGACCGGGGCGGTCAGGGCGCCTTGCAGGCGGGCGGTGCGGGCGTCGAGCTTGGGTGCTGGCGCCGCGGGGGTCAGCACCGGCGGGGTCTTGAGCACCGGTTTGGCGTTCACCGGCGCCTTGGCGGCGACCACCGGCTTGGCCGGAGCCGGCTTGAGGATCGGGGCGGCGGGTTTCACCGGCGCGGGGCGGGCGGCCGCGGGACGGGCAGGGGCCGGAGCCGGGAGCGCGGCGGGCGCTGCGGCGCGGACGGCCGGCGCGGCGGCGCGGCGGGGGGCGGAGGAGCGGGCGGCGCCATAACCGCGGTGACGCTCGGCCGGG
>CANJOB010000029.1 GCA_947475655.1 Caulobacterales bacterium
CACCTACATCGTCAAGGGCTTCGCCGCCCGCAACGGAAACCCCATGGGCTTCATGAAGTCCATGACCTTCCCCGATGGCAAGGAACTCACCTTCTGGTTCGGCGACCCCAACGGCTAAAATAGGCGAAGTCTACTTGCGGCCCCGTTCTGCGGGGCCGCACTTTTTTTAACGTCACGCAAGCAATGGCCTGATGATCTCGGCGGCTCGGTCACCTCGCGCCCGGCCACGTTGGCCCGACGTAGCGACCCGGCGCCTTTGATCTCGATCAAGGCCACGGAGTGCTGGAACGGGATGTTGGCCAGCCTGAGGAAGTGGAGCGGTCAGATGACGACGGCATCGAAGAATCACAGGAATTATGCGGCTTGCCTGCTGGGGGCAATCTTGGCGGCGGTCGCTTTGATCGCCCTTTGTTGGGCCGGAGTGGCTCTGGGCGGCCTGGCGAGCAACTCGGTGGTGGAAGTGGCCGGCGGGCTAATTCATTCCCGCAACATAAGCTACGCGGCGCTGTTTCTCGTGACTGCTTTCGGCATAGGGATCAGCTTCCTTTTGGCCCTCATCGCCACCGGATTGGCGATGACCCAGCAGGACTAGCCCGTCCGCAACACATCGTCCGCGCGCGAAGATCTTCCGTTGCGCTCACGGCGCATTCCGATCGACTTCAGGGTTCGTTCGCATCCGCGTCCTCTCCACCTTTGACCACTTCCGGGTCGGGAGAAATACGGTTCTGGCGCATCAGCGTCACGATCGATCCTAGCGCCCGGATGCAAGCGGCGAAAAAGTACGCGGCCTCCGGACGGACTTCGGATTCTTCAGGCGCGTCTCGCATGACGAAGCTCCTCTACGCTCTTGGGATGAGCGCGGTGTATTGGCGTCCAAGAGGCCGGGCGATCGGTCCGCTGGAGCCAATAGGGAGCCCACCCGGAACCGCGCCCAAACAGAACTGACTGGATTCGCGAGGGGGAGCGAACCCAGCCAGCCCATGGTCCAGCGTCGGGCGACTATTTCGCCGCTGGAATAGGTTCCACCCAAAGGTCACGATCCAGGAACCACAGATCGCCGTTCCGAATCCATATGTGCGCGAAACGGCCATGGCCCTCGGGTATGCCGGTGATGCGGTTGAGGACCTGGTAGTTTCCGTGCACCAGGATCATCTCCTTATCGACGACCGAGTCTGTCACCGTCAGTACGGTCATGGGGTTCATGACCTGAAAATCCCGCGCCCAGTAGGCGCGGATCTCGCTGCGCCCGACCAGCCGCTGATCTCCATGCACATAGAGCTCGGCGTTAGGGCTGTAGATGGCGGCGATACCGTCGGCGCTGGCCCGGTTGTAGGCCGCCGTCCAACGCGCGGCGAGGTCGTCGACCGAAACCTCCTGCGCCAATGCCCCGCCGGCGGCGGACAGGGCCAGGGATAGAGCCAATCCGAACTGAGCAAGCCGTCGCATTGTGGGTCTCCTCCTTGTGAATGTTGCGGGGACATCCAATCGCGTTCTGGAGTCCGCGGCGTTGATGTGAATCAACCACCAGGCGGCCGGCGCCTATGACGCCTGGATCTCATCGGGCTGAAAGTTGGAGCTATCATTTTCCGCGACCGACACTGAGGCCCCTCGCTTGAGGGCTTTCCCGACGGGGCAGCGGTCCGCGACCTCGACAAGCCGCGCCCGCTGCTCCGGCGAGAGCGCGCCGTCCAGCGTGATGACGCGGTCGAATTGATCGCTCAGCGCGCCGTCCTCGCCGGATCTGAGCGAATGCTGGAGGCGAACCTGGACGCTTTCCAGCGGCCATCCCTTGTGGTTGGCGTACATGCGCACCGTCATCGCGGTGCAGGCGCCGAGGCTTGCGAGCAGCAGTTCGAAGGGATCAGGACCGCTGTCCTGGCCCCCGACGGCGACTGGCTCATCAGCCGCCACCTGATGCTCCCGCACTATGATGTCGAGGCCAAATGGCTTGCGGGAATTCTCGCGGACCACCGCGGCTCTTGGGGATTTGAGGTTATTCATGCCGTCAGCTTTCGACCTCCGCTGGCGGCTCGCCTTGAGGCGGATCAAACCCGGCGGGCCGAACATCGGGTCAGCGTTTCACAGGCTCAATACGCCGCTGGGTTCGATGCGCAGGGATCGATGCGATAATTGAGGTAGATCAAGGCCGATCGGGGATGAACCATCGCTACTGCTCTCATCGAACGGAGCGATCACATGGACATGTTCTTCATCATCAGCGCCATCGTTGGTGCGTTCATTGCGTTTGTCGGCGGCGGCGCTGCCATCACCATTCTTATGGCGAAGCGAACTTCGCCGAGTGAGGCCGCCAGTTCGCCCGGGTCCTGACGAAGCGACTTCATGCTCGGCGGCGCAAGAATTCCCCTACTTGCACGGACGTTCGTACCGGGGTGCGGCGTTCGGCTGGGAATGGAGAGTATAAACAACGAGATTGGGCGGACATCCTTTCCGCCAAGACCCCCCGCGCTGAGCCGTGAAGGGCGCGGCCCGCCTAGCTGGCGGCGGCAAGCCGCTCTTCGCCCCAGGCCGCCACGAAACGTGTGAAGTCGCTTAAGGGCAGGGGCTTGGAGATCAGATAGCCCTGGATGATGTCGCAGCCGAGCGTCCGCAGGGCCTCCATCAGGGGCCGCTCTTCCACCCCTTCGGCGACCACGACCATGCCCAGGCCGTGCGCCAGGTCGACGGTGGACTTGAGGATCAGCCGGTCGCGCTCGCTGTCGCAGACCGCCTCGACCAGGGATTTGTCGATCTTCAGTTCGTGCGCGTCGAGCATCTTCAGATAGGAGACCGAGGACAGGCCGACGCCGTAGTCGTCGATCGAGATCTTGAGCCCCGCCGCGCGGAAGTCGGCGATGGCGGCCGCGGCGGCGGCGGGATTGGAGATGACGGCGGTTTCGGTGATCTCCAGGCACAGGCCGTGGCGGCGCCCTGCCACCGTCGCCAACAACGCCTCGCAGAAGGCGTTGTCGGTCAGCAGCCGGCCGGAAATGTTCACCGACAGCAGCAGGTCGTGGCCGCCGGCGAGCAGGGCGTCGCCGTCCTGCAACGCGCGGCGCAGCGTCCATTCGGTCAGTTCGCGGATGGCGCCGGTCTCTTCGGCGATGGCGATGAAAACGTCGGGACGGATGAAGCCGCGCGTCGGATGCTTCCAGCGGATCAGGCCTTCGGCGCCGCGCACCGCATCGCCGGCCAGGCTGAGCTTGGGCTGGTAGAAAAGTTCCAGATCGCCGGACTCCAGTCCGTTCAGCATCTCGCTCATCAGGGCGAGATTGATCTCGGGGTCGGCGTAGGTCTGCGCATCGAAGGTGACAAGCGCGACGTCCTCGCGCCTCGCCTGGTCGAGCGCCAGGCTGGCATGCTCGAGCAGGCGTTCCGGCTCGCTGTCGGCGGCGCACAGCGGCGCGACGCCGAAACGCAGGAACGCGTCGACCGGGTGGCCGCCGACGACGTAGGCGGTGTCGTGCGCGGTCAGGGCCTCGATCCGCGACTTCACCTCTTCCTCGGTATCGCCGCGCACCACCAGGCCGAGCACGGAGGTGGAAATGTGCGCGACCGCGTCCTCGCCCCCGCCGGACAGCCTGGCGGCGATGCCGCGGACGATATCGTTGGAGAGGCTGTAGCCGACCGCGCCCCGCATCGCCGGGAAGCGGTCGATGCCTAGGGTCACGACCGACAGCGCTTGACCATCCGCCTCGGCGGAGCCCTCGGTGATCCGGGCCAGCAGGGTGCGGCGATTGGTGAGGCCCGTCTCCGGATCGTGCAGGGCCTGATGCATCAGGGCGGCTTCACGCGCATCGACGATGGCGCGGGCGCGGCGCTCCAGTTCGACGCGCGTGGCCCAGGCGACGCAGAGCGCCTGCGCCAGCAGCAGAGCCGCCACCGGCAGGCTGACCGGCAGGAACGCCTGCACGGCGAAGGGCGTGATCATCACGGCGGCGGCGACGGCCAGATGCCGCCGAGCCAGTGACGCCACGGTCGCGCCGGGCCGCGTCGGGCGCAGCAGCAAGACCAGGCCCAGCGCGGCGATGACGATAAGCCACGGCGCGGGGGATGACAGGGCGCGGCCGGTGAGCAGATTTTCGAACGCGATGGCGTGGATATAGACGCCGTTCATGGCGCTCTTCTGCGGGGTGGAAAATTCGTCGCCCAGCTCCAGCGCCGTGGCGCCGATCAGGATGTTGCGGCCCTTCACCTGCACCGGGTCGAACCGGCCTTCGTAGATGTCCTCGAACGAGAAGCGCGGGATGTCGCGGGCCCGGACCGAATAGTCGATGATGAACGGGCGGGTGCGTTGACCGGGCGCTTCCGCCATCTCGGCGCCCATGGACCGGCGGTAGGTTTGGCCCTCGCCAAAGCCGAAGCGGTAGTGGCGCACGCGGCCGTCGTCGTCGACGGGAATGTTGACGCTGGCGATCAGGGCTTCGTTGGCGAGGTCCTTGAGCGGCGTGTTCTCGGCCATCTTGGTTCCGCCCTGGCCGTCGTTCACGGGCTGGACGAAGGTCGGCAGGATCACCGTGCCAGGCTTGGCGGCGATGGCCTTGGCGAAGGCGTCGTCGGAACGCGCGTTCGAACTGGCGCTGAAGTCGACGTCGAAGCCGACCGTCCTGGCGCCGGCGGCTTCCAGATTGCTCACGGCCCGGCCGAAGCGCTCGCGCCCCCAGGGCCACTGGCCGGCGGCCCGCAGGCTCGGCACATCGATCTCGACCACGGCGATCTGGCCGCTGACCGGGCGGCGCAAGGCGTTGAAGCGCGCGGCGGACAGGCCGTCATCCAGAGGGCGGACGAGGTCGGTCGCCATGGCGAAGGCGACCGCCGCGACGATCCACGGCACGCCGCTGGTCAGCAGGCGGAACGCAGTTGCGAAAAAACGCTCCCCCCGGACGCGGATCAATTCAGGAGGCCTCCGAGCAGGCCCTTGCCGCCACCGTTGCCATTTCCCGAATTGCTGCTTCCGGAGCCGGAATTTCCATTTCCGCTTCCGGAGTTCCCATTGCCCGTCACCGCATCGAGCAGGCCCCCCACGGTATTGGCGGCTGTCTCGACAACACCCGGGTTGTTACTGTTACCGCTGCCGGAGTTTGCACTCCCGCTGCCGGAGTTTCCGCTACCGGAATTCCCGCTGCCGGAGTTGCTGTTTCCGTTCACACCCTCGACCACGCCGCCGACAGTGTTCACGACGGTTTCGACGATGCCGGTATTCCCGTTGGCGTTGCCGCTGCCGGAATTGCCGTTGCTGGCGGCCTGAGCATTTCCGTTTCCGGAGTTTCCGTTGCCGTTGTCCCGGTCCTTAGGCTCGTCGCCCTTGCCGTTGCCGGCGAGGTCCTGGCCCCTGTCGTTTCCGTTGCCGTTGTCCGTGCCCTTCGGCTCGTCGGCCTTGCCGTTGCCGTTTCCGGCGAGGTCCGGGCCCCTGTCGTTTCCGTTTTCGTTGCCGTTGTCCCGGCCCTTAGGCTCGTCGGCCCTGCCGTTGTCCATCCCGCCCAATCCTGGACCGCCGTTGTTGGCGACCGCCAGGTTCCCGCCTTTCGCGCCGCCATCGGGAATCTCCGGCCGCGGCGCCAGGCTCGCCAGCGAAACAGCTTGCGTCATCGGTTGGCCGCGCTCGCCGCCCCCGCCGCCACCCTCGGGGGTGAAAGCGGCGGTCACCGTCGCGTTGACGCCGACCGGATCGGTGGGCGCCTCGGCCTGGGGTGCAGCGGCGAAGGCCTGGACGGCGCCGGCGGCCATGGCCGGCGCCGGTCCGGTGTCCACCAGGCCGTTGCTGACGGCGTTGTAGTCGATCGGGGTGAGCGCGGCGGCCGGCATCGGTGGCGCGGCTATGTCGCCGCCAGCGGCGGCCGGGGTGGTGACATTGACGGACGAGGGCGCGTCACGCTGCACCGCGCCGGTCGAACCGCCCGCCACATCGGCGCCGAAGTCGTTCATATTGGAGCGGACCTCGACCAGGCCCTCGGCCACATTGACCGAATCCATCTGCGGATCGACCACGACGGTGAAGGTGGTGCCCTTCACCACGGCGGCCAGCAGGGGCGTGTCGACGCGGAAGTGGGGCTTCTGCTGCTTGTCGACCTGGAACAATACCGCGCCCAGGTCCTGGGCGATGCGGACGAAGCCGCCGCTTTCCGGGGCCACGGTCATGCGGCTGTTGGGGCCGACGACGATGTTCTGCGCGCCGTTGTTCAGGGTGACGCGGCCGCCGGCGGCGGTGGTCACGCTCGTGCCGGTCGGCAACATCTGGTTGAGCTTGGCCGGAGCGGGGTTACTTCCCGGTTCGGCGATCCGGACAGTCCCGTCGATGGCGACGATGCGGAAATCGGCGGCGAAGGCCGAACCGGCGCAGAACGCGACCGCGGCGCCGAGCAGGAGCGACTGTCGGAAACTCGCCAAGCATTTCATCGCGATTGGGTCTCCCACCCGAGTTACTGGGCGAGAATGACCGATCATCTCTAACTCTTTGCTGAAATATCCCTGTTTATTCAATGTGCTTAAGCCGACGTTTACCTAGAGACTCCACCCATGGACGAACCATGGGCCGTATCGTTCGAGCATCGCGTCTGCGCGCCGGCATCAAAGCCGGAGCGCTGCTGCTCGCCTTGAGCCCGGCCGCCGCCCTGGCCCAGCCGGCCATCGGCGCCGGTTGCGAGGCCGCCGGATCGCAGTGTTTCCAGCTCAATGCCGTCAGCCTCGAAGGCCTGACCGCTTACAAGCCCGGCGAGCTGGCCCCGCTGTACGCGCCCTACCTGACCCGCGACGTCAGCGTCGCCGACCTGGCCGTCATCGCCCAGGCGATCACCGACAAGTACCGCAGCGAGGGCTTCTTCCTGTCGCGCGCCGCGGTGCCGCCGCAGCTGCGCGGCGGCCATGTGGCCCGGATCATGGTCTATGAGGGCTATATCAGCGAAGTGGTGGTCAAGGGATCGGGGGCCAAGGTGGTCAACCGCTACCTCAAGGACCTGTCCGGCCGCCGCCCCCTGCGCCTCGCCGATCTGGACCGCCGTCTGACCCTGGCCAAGGACGAGCCGGGGTTACGCATCAAGACCCAGCTCGAGCCCGACCTGGACGATCCGGCCAAGCACCGGCTGGTGGTCACGGCCGAGACCGACCGCGTCTCCACCTACGTCTCCATCGACAACCGGGGCGCCAAGGACTCCGGCCCCTGGCAGGCCTATCTGCGCACCGCGATCAACTCGACCCTGCGCGCCGGCGATCAGCTGTCGCTGGCCATACTGACCGTGCCCTACGCCATGCGCGCCTTCGCCTACGCCGAGATCGGCTACGCCCTGCCGCTCGGCGGCGCCGGCACGCGCCTGCGCGGCCTGTTCAGCGTCTTTCGCGCCCATGACGGCGCCAATCCCGCCACGGTCCGCGCCGGGAGCGAGAGCTGGACCGGGGCGCTGAACCTGTTCCAGCCGCTGTGGCGCACCCGCAAGGTCAACCTGTGGGCCCAGCTCTCGGCCAACACCCGCCACGTCGAGCAGGACTGGAACGGCGGGGGCGGCGGCTACGCGGACGAGGTGCGCGCCCTGCGCGGCATGATCAGCGCCACCTACAGCCCGCCCGGGAATTCGACCAACCTGTTCGCCCAGGTCTCCACCGGCGAGCGCGACAACGCCCGCACCTTCCTGTCGCGCTCCGACGCGGCCAAGGACTTCTCCAAGCTCAACCTGCACGCCTCGCACTACCGCGACCTCGGCAAGCATGCCGGCGTCTACGTCACCGCCGACGGCCAGTGGTCGCGCGACCGGCTGCTGGCCTCGGAGGAATTCACGGCCGGGGGCTCAAGCTACGGCCGCGGCTACAACTACGCCGAAATCGGCGGCGACCAGGGCATCGCCGCCAGCGCCGAGATTCGCGCCGGATTCAAGCCGGACATCCCCGGCGTGAGCTTCCTGCAGGGCTACGGCTTCATCGACGCGGCGAGGGTTTGGAACTACCGCCCCGGCGGCCAGACCCGCGACTACCTGACCTCGGTCGGTGTCGGCACGCGTGTGCGTTTCGGCGACCGCACCACGCTCGGCTTCGAGATGGCCAAGCCGATCAACCGCACGCCTTACGACCGCAACAAAGCCTGGCGGCCCTTCCTGTATCTCTCCTCGACGTTCTGACGACCTCGGCAAACCCCATCGACTCCGCCGCCCAAATGTTGTGAACGTGCGGACACGCGCAATGTCCCTCGGAAACTGGCCTTCGTCCTGGCCGCCTCCAACCACGGCTCGATGATCGTCAGCCGGTTCGATTACAAGCTCAGCCCCGATGGTAAGAGCGGCTACGGCGTCGGCTATCAGGTGCTGGAGCACGCCGCCTTCGACGCCGGCGAGATCGACATGGCCCCGCAGATGCTCGCCCTGCGCCGGATGCACAACGGCGACGGGGTGGTGGCTCTGGATTGCGGCGCGAACATCGGCCCGCACACCCTGGAATGGGCCATCGCCATGACCGGCTGGGGCTCGGTGGTGGCCATCGAGGCGCAGGAGCGGCTGTTCTACGCCCTGGCCGGGAACATCGCCCTCAACAACTGCTTCAACGCTCGCGCCCTGCATGCCGCCGTCGGCGCGACGAGCGGGACCATGGACATCCCGACGCCGGACTATTTCACCCCGTCGAGCCTAGGCAGCCTGGAACTGCGCCAGGGGCCCAAGACCGAAGACATCGGCCAGGCGATCGACTATTCGCCGGCCAAGGCGGTCACCATCCGCCAGCTGACCATCGACGAACTGGCCCTGCCGCGGCTCGACTTCCTTAAGATCGACATCGAGGGCATGGAGCTGGAGGGGCTGGAGGGCGCGCGCAAGACCATCGAGGCGCACACGCCGGTCATCCTGGTCGAGTACATCAAGATCGGCATCGAGCCCCTGAAGGCCTGGCTGGAGGCCGCCGGCTATGTGGTGATGCACGCCGGGATCAACCTGCTGGCCATCCACAAGACCGGTAAGACGCTGAAGAACATCCAGCCGCAGGCCGCCCCGCCTCCGGCGGCGGGCTAGTTCAGCACGAAGCGCACGAATCCCATCGCCCCCTTCGGGTCGCCGCCATAGGCGTGCTCGAGGCCTGAGGGGATGGCGTTGGCCGTGCCCAGGGCGCCCAGGCCGATCTTCAGGTGCGGGGCCACGCGCCAGTCGCGGATCGCGCCGACCGAGACCTTGCCCACCGTCTCCAGGTCGCCATGCGACGCCCCCGCATGGGCGTGCAGCTCGTCGGTCTCCAGCCGCTCGGCGCGGGCGAACAGGGTCCAGGCCGCGTTGGGCTTGAAACTGCTTTCCAGGGCGAGAGCGTCGGAGGTCTCGCCCCCCGTGCGGCGCTTGCGGCCCCAGGCGGCGGTGGTCGACCACAGGCCCTTTGTTCCAACCACGCGGGTGTGGGTGGCGCTGGCCGACCAGCGCGTCTCGTCGCTGCCCGGCTCCAGCGCCTCGGGGCTGGTGAGCTCGGCCCAGCTGGCCTGCAGCGACCAGTTGGCGGTCGGGTTCGAGCTCAGGCGCGCGGCGCTGGAATCCAGCTTGGGTTCCTCGATGTCGTAGCGGTCCTGGTCCGGCTCTCGGCCCTTGAAGCGCGAGGCCTCGATCTTCCAGTTGTCGTGAACCCAGCCGCCCGTGAGCACGCCGAAGGTGATGTGGGTGCTGTCCAGCCAGTGGTGGCTGATCGGCGCCTCGGGGCTGTCCATGGCCGACAGCCGGTGCATGAAGGCTGACGGGCCGAACGCCGGTTCGCCCGGCAGGCCGGCATAGAGGAAAACGCTGTCGGTGGGCGTGATCCTGCGGCTGTAGGCGGCCGACAGCTCCATGATCAGCTCGTGCGGATGCTGGCGGTCGACCAACGGGGTCGACCCGTTGGCGGTCTCCCCGGCGGCGAGCAGCAGGGGGTAGCCGCGCCTTCCCATCAGCGGGTCGGGGCTCAGCATGGCGCGCAGGTTGACCGTGCCGCCGTCGGCCAGGTCGCGCCGGGCCGAGCCCATCACCATCCCGGCCACATAGGCCTTGTCGTCGCCCCTGGGCCCGCCCTGGCGGTCGAACACGACGTTGATGGTCGCGTGGCCCATCAGGCTCCAGCCGCCGCTTGAACCGTGGACGCCGCTGTGGGTCGAGGCGTCCGGCTGCCACGCCGTCCCGGAGGCGTCGCGCGTCATCGGATAGGCGCCGTAGATCCCGGTCGCCGCCATGGTGTGGGCCGAATGGTCCGTGGCGGGCGCCGCGGCCGTGTGCGCCGAGTGGTCCATGCCCGGCATGTTGGCCATGTCGTGCGCCGGCTGGGCGAGGACGGGTGAAGCGACGGCGGCAATACAGACGGCCAGCAAACGGATCATCGGGCCTTCAACTTCCCATCGCCTTCGTCGGACTTGATCCGACGACCCATGCGCACCCGCGCCAGCGGATAAGCACGGTAGGTCGTGTTCCTGGGCCGTCGGGTCAAGCCCGAGGGTGACGGACAGGGGTTAGGCCAGCCGCTGGCGGTTCAGGTCCTGCAGCCCTTCGGCCAGGACGCCGCCCTCGCCTGAGGCAAAGCTTTCCAGGAAGGCGGCGAAGGCGTGCAGGTTCAGGGGCCGCGAGAGCAGGTAGCCCTGGGCCCAGTCGCAGCCGACCAATTTCAGCGCCGCCAGGGCCGCCGGGGTCTCGACCCCCTCGGCCGTCACCTCCAGACCCAGGCCGTGCGCCAGGTCGATGGTCGACTTCACCAGCAGGGCGTCCTTGCCGCTGTTGGCCACGTCGCCGACCAACGAGCGGTCGAGTTTCAGCTCCTTGGCCGGCAGGCTCTTGAGATAGGCCAGGGACGAGAGGCCCGAACCGTAGTCGTCGATGGCGATGGGGATGCCGGCCTCGGCCCAGGCGGCGACGTTCTTCAACGCCCGCTCCGGGTCGTTGATGACGGCGGTCTCGGTGACCTCGAACACGATCTTGCCCTCGCACGGGGCAACCGTTTCCAGCGCCCACCGCGCGAACTGCGGATCTCCCAGCAGGGCGCCGGAGATGTTCACCGCCAGGGTGATCCGGTGACCCTGGGCCTCCAGCCGGCGCTGGTCCTCGATGACGCGGCCGACCACCCATTCGGTCAGGGCGCGGATGTGGCCGGTCTCCTCGGCCATGGCGATGAAGGCGTCGACGGGGATGGCGCCGCACTTGGAGTCGTTCCAGCGGCACAGGGCCTCGGCCGCCAGCACCTTGCCGGACCGTAGGTGCAGCTTGGGCTGGTAGTGCAGGGTCATGTCGCCGTTCTGCAACGCGTTCAGCATCCGGCTCATCAGGGCCAGGTTTCCGGACGGATCGCCGTAGGCGGTGGGGTCGAACATGGCCACGGGTTGGTGCGCGGCCTTGGCCTGTTCGACGGCGATGGTGGCGTGGCGCAGGCTGGCATGGTTCTCGGTCATCGGCGCCAGGCCCATGACCGGCGAGACGTCGATGGCGATACCCCCCAGCGACAGGGGCGTCTCGAACCGGGCGCGCAGGCGCTCGGCGTAGGCCACGGCGCAGGTCGCGTCCGTCTCGGGGATCAGCAGGCCGAGGGTGTCGATGGAGATCAGGCACACCGGCCCGTCGTGGATTTCGCCCAGGCATTTGGCCGCCTGGACGGTGAGTTGGGCGAACTGTTCGAAACCGAGCACGCCGCGTAGGTGGGCCTTGCCGTCCAGCGACAGCACGGCGAAGGTGAATCCGTCGCCCCGGCTCTTGGCCTCCTGGCCGGCCCGCTTGAGCAGGGCGCGGGTCGGCAGGCCGGTCTCGGAATCCGTGTAGAGCGCCTCTTCCAGCAGCCGGCCACGCTGCTGGGATTCGAACAGCTGGTTGGAGAGGCCGAGCACCGTCAGGGTCGAGGCGATGCTGAGCATGGCGCTGAACACCGTCAGCCAGCCGAATAGGGCCGGGTCGCCGTTGGCCATGGCGAACAGGGGCGCCAGCAGGAAACAGGCGGCCGGAGGCGTGGTGGCGGCGATGGCCGCGTGGCGGGAGCCGGCGCTCATGACCACGCCGTAGGTGATGATGCCGATCCACAGCATGGCGGCGCAGACAAGGCCCCAGACGCCGGAATGGGCCACTTCCAGCAGGCCGAACGAGGCCAGGCCGGCGTTGCTGACGAAAAGCGAGCCGGCGCCCAGCCCCAGGCCGGGGTGACGGTCTCTGGATCGGTCCAGGCCCGGCGCGTCAGGCGGTGCTCGCCCAACTGCATCAGGGCGTAGGCGCAGAACCAGAGGACGGCGGGCTTCAGGCCGGTGATCGGATGGAACGACGCGACGAAAACCAGCGCCAGCAGCAGCCGGAACCGGATTTGCCCTCGCCGGGCCTCGACGATCTTGCAGACCGCTTCGATGGAACTTCTGTTCAAGCGGCGCTTCCCCTGCCTGGGGGCAGCAATACGGCCAAGTTCTTAAGGTCTTACTGAGAAGCGGCGCCTTTAGATCAGTTCGGACCTGAGAAGATGTTGTCCAGGTGGGCGTCCAGCATCGACTGGAAGTCGTCGATCCCGACCTCTTGCAGCGTGCGGCTGAACACGATCGAGACCATCAGGGGCGCGATAACCAGCAGCGGATACTTGGCCGTGGCCGGGGTGGTCAGCTCACCCCGTTCCGCCGCGCGGCTGAGAAGCTGGGCGCAGCGGCCGGCTATGGGGACCACCACCTCGCGGCGGTAGAAGCCGGTCAGGGCCGGAAAGCGGATCTGCTCGCTGACCACCAGCCGCACCATCTCCGCGGCCTTGGGGTCGGCCATCAGGCCGACGGCGGTCTTGAGCACCCCCTCCAGGGTCTCGCGCACGCTGGGGTGTTCCTGCTGCAGGGCGGCGCTCAGGCGCGCGGCGATCGGCAGCAGGCGCGCCTTCACCGCCCCTTCGAACAGGGCCTCCTTGTCGGCGAAGTTCAGATAGACCGTGCCCTTGGCCACCCCGGCCCGCATCGCGATGTCCTCGATCCGGGTGGCGGCGAAGCCGTTGGCGACGAACACCTCAGTGGCGGCGGCGATGATGGCCTCGCGCCTCGCCAGGGCCTTCTCCGCGCGGGTTACTTTAGCAGTCATGGACCTAATCCAGGGTGGTGCGGGAGCGCGCCAGGGCGGCGGCGCAGACGACCGCGGTGAACAGGCCCAGCGCCAGGATTTCCGGCCCCATGTCGCCCAGCACCTGGTCCTTGAGCAGGGCGCCGCGGACGATGCGTAGGAAGTGGGTGACGGGCAGGATCTCGCCGATCACCCGCGCCCAGAGCGGCAGGCCGTAGAAGGGGAAGGCGAAGCCCGACAGGAAGATCGACGGCAGCATGTAGAACAGCGACATCTGCATCGCCTGCAGCTGGCTCTTCGCCACGGTCGAGATCAGGTAGCCCAGGGCCAGGTTGCCAAGGATGAACAGCAGCACCCCGCAGCTCAGGGCGAACCACCCCGCCGCCGTCTGCGCCATCGGCACCGAGAACAGGAAGCGGGCCATGGTCAGCACCACCTCGGTCTGGATCAGCCCGACCAGCACGTAGGGGGAAAGCTTGCCGGCCATGATCTCCACCGGCGTGGCGGGGGTAGAGAGCAGGCTCTCCATGGTGCCGCGCTCGCGCTCGCGGGTCACCGCCATGGCGGTCATCATCACCAGGGTCAGGGACAGGATGATGCCGAGCAGGCCGGGAACGATGTTGTAGGCGCTGATGCTCTCGGGATTGTACAGCCGATGCACCACCACTTCGAAGGCTGGCTTGGCGGGCTTTGGCGCGGCGGCCCCGGTCAGCTCGTGCTCCAGCGCCGTCTGCGGCAGGGCGGCGACGGCGGCCAGCGCCCCGGCGGCGGAGACGGGGTCGGAGGCGTCGGCCTCGGCCAGCACCTGCGCTCCGTCCCCGCGCAGCACCCGCTGGCTGAAGTCGGGCGGGATGGTCAGGCCCAGCATGACCTTGCCCTGCCGCAGCAGCCGGTCCATCTCCGCCTCGGACTGGGGCAGGTGGCGCACGTCGACGTAGGAGGTGTTCTCCATCGCCCGCACCAGCGAATTGGCCATGGCCCCGTGGTCGCCGGAATAGACCGCGGCCGGCAGGTGGCGCGGGTCCATGTTGATGGCGTAGCCGAAGATCAGCAGCTGCATGATCGGCATGACCAGGATCATGGCGTAGGTGACGCGGTCGCGGCGGAGCTGGGTGAACTCCTTGGTCAGCACGGCGAAGATGCGCAGGAAGCTGCCGTTCATGCCGCGTACCGGTCGTCGGGCGCGCCGGCCATCATTTGAATGAAGACGTCCTCCAGCGAGGGGGCGACCTCGGTCCAGCGATAGAGGGCCTTCCGGTAGGGGGCGATAGCGCGCTCCAGCGCCGCGCGATCCGTGCCGCTGACGTGCACCGCCGCCCCGAAGGCCGAGGCGCTGAGCACCCCGTCCGCCCGCGATAGCGCATGGGCGATCTTGCCGATGTCGGGCCCTTCGCCGTTGAAGGTGACCAGATGCGACTGGCCGATGATCTGCTCGGCCGTGCCGCGGGCGATCAGCTGACCGTGCAGGATGTAGCCGATGTCGTGACAGCGCTCGGCCTCATCCATGTAGTGGGTGGAGACCAGCACGGTCAGGCCGCTGTCGGCCAGTTGGTGGATCTCGTCCCAGAACTCGCGCCGCGCCTTGGGGTCGACCCCGGCGGTGGGCTCGTCGAGCAGCAGCAGGCGCGGCTCGTGCAAGGTGGCGGCGGCCAGGGCCAGGCGCTGTTTCCATCCCCCCGACAGGGCGCCGGCCAGTTGGTCGCGCCGGTCGGACAACCCTAAGCGTTTGAGCGCCGCCTCGATCCGGCCGGGCCGGTTGTCCAACCCATAAACCCGCGCCACGAAGGCCAGGTTCTCGGCGATGGTCATGTCTTCATAGAGCGAGAACTTTTGCGTCATGTAGCCGGTCTGGCGCTTGATGGCGTCGCTCTGGGTGCGGAAGTTCAGACCCAGCACCTCGCCCTCGCCGCTGTCGGGGGTCAGCAGGCCGCACAACAGGCGCAGCGTCGTGGTCTTGCCCGAACCGTTGGGGCCGAGGAACCCCGTGATGCGCCCTTGTCCGACGGCGATGGAGACGTCGCGCACCACCCGCCGCCCGCCGAAGGACTTGTTCAGGCCATGGACGTCTATGGCGAGTGTCATGGCGCCGGGCTCACGTCGATGGGTTGGCCCACGGTGAGCGCGCGCGGGTCGCTAGGGACCGCCTCGATCAGGAAGACCAGCTTGTCGCGCGTCGCCAGGCTGTAGATCACCGGCGGGGTGTATTCGGGCCGGGCGGCGACGAAGTCGACCCGGGCGGTCATGCCGGACGCGCAGCCGTCGCAGGCGATGGCGACCGTGGTCCCGGGGCCATAGGCGCGGACCTGGCTCTGCGGCGCGTAGAATCGCACCTTGATCTGGCTGTCGGGGACCAGGCTGACCACGGGGGTGTTGGCGGCGGCCCACTCGCCTCCCTGGTACATGACGTTCTCGACCCGCGCGGCGACCGGAGCCGTGGCGGCCAGCTGCGCCACCTGGCGGCGGGCGTCGGTCAGGCCGGCGCGGCTGCTGGCCAAGGCGGCGCGGCCGGCCTCCATGCGGGCGCTGGCGGCGGCCAGCTCGGCGCGGGCTGCGTCGCGCTGGCGCAGGGCGGCGGTGGCGGCGGCGCGGGCCTGGTCGATCTGCTGTCCGGCGACGGACCCGGCTTTCTCGGCGTTGGCGGCCTGGTAGCGGGACAGGTCGCCGGCCGCGCGGTCGGCCTCGGCCTGGGCGACGGCCACGGCGGCGGCGGCGCGGGCCGCTTCGGCCTGCTGGGCGGAAAGCTGCGCCTGGCTCTGGCCGATCTGGGCGCTGGCCTGGTCGGCGCGGGCGGTGAGCGACACCGGGTCGATGCGGAACAGCGGCGCGCCCGCCTCGACCCTCTGGCCGCGCGCGACACTGACCTGCGTCACCGTACCGGCTACCGGCGCCGCCATGTAGATGTTCTGGGCTGTGACGTAGCCGGTGAACAGCGGCGGCCTCTCGCCATGCGGGCGAACCACCCACCAGACGGCCAGGGCGACGACGGCGACACCGGCGGCGATCAGCTTTTTCGGAGGATGGGCCATGGTCAGGTTTCCTTCGCGTCGGGCGCGCCGCCGAGCGCCTTGTAGAGGGCGGCCTGATCGTCGCGGATCGCCGCCTCGCCGAGGATCATGGCATCGCTGGCGGCGAGCAGGACGGCGCGGGCTTCCAGCAAGTCCATCTGCGGCACGATGCCGTGGCGGGCGCGCACGGTCAGGGTGTCATGCGCGTCGCGGGCGGCGGCGTGCGAGGCCGTGAACTGGGCTAGGCGCTCGTGGTCGGCTTGCAGGCGGGTGAGGGCGTCCTCGACCTCGCGCAACGCGGTCAGCACCGTGGCGCGGTAGGCCAGGGCGGCCTCGTCAGCCTCCGCTCGGCGCAGGTCGACGGTCCCGTGCCGGCGGCCGCCGTCGAGCAGGGGCAGGCTGACCGCCAAGGCGGCGCTGGGCTGGAAGCTGGCCGCCTCCAGCAGGGTGCGCAGCGATGAGGACACCAGGTTGGCGCCGCCGGTCAGGCTGATCCTCGGATAGAGACCGGCGACCGCCGCGCTGGTCTGGGCCGTGACGGCGGCCAGGCGGCGCTCGGCGGCGCGGATGTCGGGGCGGCGGCGCATCAGGTCGGCGGGCAGGCCGGGAGCGATGTCGGCGGCCGGTGGAGCAGGGGCCGCCGGGGCGGCCAGTTCGGCGTCCAGCGCCAGCGGCGGCTCGCCCAGCAGCACCGCCAGGGCGTGAGCTTGGGCATCGCGCTGCGCTCGCAGGTCCTGCCGCTGCGCCCTTGACGCGGCCAGGTCGCGCTCGCCTTGGCGGGCGTCCAGGCTGGTGACAACGCCGTTCCGCTGGCGCACGCGGTCGTAGTTCAGCGCCTCGGCCCGCACCGCCTCGGCCTGGTCCGCCAGGGCCAGGCGCTGCTGTAAAGCGCGGTAGCGCCAGTAGCCGCGCGTGACCTCGGCGGTCAGCATCACCGCGGCGTCGCGCGCGTTCCAGATCGCTGCCTGTTCCTGCGCCCGCGCCGCCTCGACCGTGCGGGCCGCGCCGCCGAACAGGTCGAGCTCCCAGGCGGCGTCGAAGCCGAGCTGATAGGTTTCGATGGTGTCGCCGGGCGGTCCCGCCGCGCCGGGACCGCCGCCGTTTCCAGGCGCCAGCGCGCGGCTGGCGATCGAAGCCAGGCTGGAGTTTTCGCTCAAGCCCACCACGCTCCCTTGAGCCCCGGCAGTGAGGGTCGGGCCGATCGAGGCCCTCGCGATGCGAGTCTGCGCGCGCGACATGGCGATGCGCGCCGCCGCGCGCTTCACGTCAAGGTTCGATGCCAGGGCGCGTTCGATCAGCCGGTCCAACGCCGGGTCGCCCTGGCCGGGCCGGGCGGGCATTACAACCGGCGGCGAGGCTTGCGAAAAGGCCGACGGGACGGCGGTGTCCGGGGCGCGGTAGTCGGGACTGACCGCGCAACCGGTCAGCAGCGCCGCCGCTGCGGTCATGCCGATGCTGCAGATCATCCGTCCCATAGGCAGATAATGACTGACTAGTCATTCATTTGCAAGCGGGCGCAAAAAGGACCCCGCGGGCCTGGGGCGCGCGGGGTCCAATTTCCAAGACTGTCAGGCGGTTCTAGCCCCGCCCGGATGCAGGGGCGCCGATCTCCACCGGCACGTAGAGCTTGCGGCCTTCGCGCTCGACCAGCAGCAGCACATTGGCGCGGCCGTCCTTGCGCGCCTGGTCGACCACCGCCGACAGGTCGTCGGCGCTGTCGGTCTTGCGCGAACCGGCGCTGACGATCAGGTCGCCGCGCTTGAGGCCCTTGTCCGCCGCGTTGGAGTTGGCGGCGACGCCCTGCACGGCGAGGCCGCCCTTGTCGCCGGGGGCGACCTGCATGCCCAGCACGGCCGGGGCGCGTTGCGGCGCCGGGGTCGCGGCACGCGGACGGGCGTTCGGCAGGGTGTTGTTGAGGGCCATCTCCTGCTCGTTCGGACGAGTGCCCGAGCGGACGTTGAAGGTCTGCCGCTTGCCGTCGCGCCACACTTCCATGCGGACGCTGTCGCCGGCCTTGGCCAAGCCCACGGCGCGGGTCAGGTCGGTGGCCGAGGAGATGTCGCCGCCGTTGACCTTCAGCACCACATCGCCTTCGCGGATTCCAGCCTGTTCGGACGGACCGCCGGGGCTGACGGCGACGACGATGGCGGCCTTGCGCTCGCCCAGGCCGACGCTTTCGGACAGGGCGGTGCTGGCGTCCTGCACCGTGGTGCCGATGTAGCCGCGGGTCACCTTGCCCTCGGCGATCAGCTGTTTGGTCACTTGGTCGGCCACGTCGGCGGGGATATCGAAGCCGATGCCGACCGAACCGCCGGTGGGCGAGAAGATGGCGGTGTTCACCCCCACCACCCGGCCGTGGATGTCGAAGGTCGGGCCGCCGCTGTTGCCGCGGTTGATGGGGGCGTCGATCTGCATGTAGTCGACGTAGTTGCTGCCCGGCTGGGCCCGGTGCAGGGCCGAGACGATGCCGGCGGTGGCCGTTCCCCCTAAGTTGAACGGGTTGCCGACCGCGATGACCCAGTCGCCGACGCGGGGCTTGGCCTGATTCTGGAAGCTGACGTAGGGGCTGGCCTTTACGTCGACCTTGATCACGGCCAGGTCGGTGGCCTCGTCGCGGCCGATCAGCCGGGCGGTCAGGGTGCGCTCGTCGGTGGTGCGGACGGTGATCTTCTCGGCGTCCTCGACCACGTGGTTGTTGGTGACGATGTAGCCGTCCGGCGAGATGAAGAAGCCCGAGCCGGTGCCCGAGGTGCGGCGCGGCGCCGGGGCTTCCCGTTGCTGACCCTCAGGATCGACGCGGCGGAAGGTGAACGGACCGAATGGGATGGCGCCATCCTCGTCCGGCTCGGCGCCGAACGGGTTGCCCTGTAGGGCGGTGGGCTGGCTTTTGGCCCGGCTCTCGACGTCGATGGACACCACGGCGGGGGCCACGTTCTCGACGATGTCGGCGAAGGACGGCATGCCGTTGGGCATGATCGCCGCCTCGGCCGGCTTGGCGTTGACCGGCGGTTTGGCCGGCTGGGCCTGGGCGACGACGCTGAACGCCAGGACGGCGGCGGTCGCGCCGGCGGCGGCGCCGGTCAGAAGCCCTTTCCTGCTGCGGAAATCGGGGCTGGATTTCATTGAGAGATCTCCCAAGCGAACTTCTGGATTATCGTAGGTGGGGAGGCTGCGGTCCGACCGCAAACCTTCAGCCGAAACATCTAACTACTCAAAGTGGCCATGGATCGCCCACTTTGTGTTCTGATTTTGCTCTTCCCGTTGCAAGAACGGAAGAGGCGCCGGTCAGGCGGGCGCCGCGGCGCCCCTCGGCGGGGTCCTGGCGACCAGCAGCGACAGCACCGCCGCGCCCAGAGCGGCGGCCCCGGCGATGATGAAGGCCTCCAGATAGCGGCCGTTGGCGTCGCGCAGCGCCCCGGCCATGAAGGCGGCGCTGGCCGCCCCGAGCTGATGCCCGGCCAGGACCCAGCCGAACACGATCGGCGCCCGGGCGGTCCCGAAGGCGTCGGTGACCAGGCGCAGGGTGGGGGGCACGGTAGCGATCCAGTCCAGGCCGTAGAACACCGCGAAGATGCTCAAGGACCACAGGGTGAAGTCGCTGAACGGCAGGTAGATCAGCGACAGGCCGCGCAGGCCGTAATAGACGAACAGCAGCTTGCGCGCGTCGTAGCGGTCGGTCAGCCAGCCGGACGCGGTGGTGCCGATGAGGTCGAACACCCCCATCATGGCCATGAGGCCGGCGGCCCGGACCTCGGGCAGTCCATTGTCGGCGCACAGCGAGATCATGTGGGTGCCGATCAGGCCGTTGGTGGTGAAGCCGCAGACGAAGAAGGCCCCGGCCAGCAGCCAGAAAGCGCGGGTCTTGGACGCCATCACCAGGGTGTCGATGGTGGTCCGTAGGGGGTTGGCGCCCATGGCGGGCGGTTCAGGCTCCTCCGAGGCGCCGAAGGGCAGGGCGCCGATGTCGCGCGGTCGCTCGGGCATGAAGACCAGCACCACCGGGATCAGGGCCAGGGTGACGGCGGCGATAACGACCGCCACGATGCGCCAGTCGCCGTGCGTGGCCGCCAGGGCCATCAGGGGAATGAAGATCAGCGAGCCGGTCGCGGGGGCGGCGGTCATCACCCCCATGGCCAGGCCGCGCCCGGTGACGAACCAGCGGTTGACGATGGTGGCGGCCAGCACCGTGGCGACGCAACCGCCCCCCAGGCCCGACATCACCCCCCAGGTCGCGATCAGGTGCCAGGGCTGGGTCATGAAAGTCGACAGTCCCGTGGCGGCGGTCATCAGCGCTAAGGCGCCGGCCAGGGTGCGGCGCAGGCCGAACCGCAGCATCACGGCGGCGGAGAACGGGCCGACCAGGCCGTAGAGGAAGATGCCGATAGCGGCGGCGAGGGAAATCACCCCGCGGTCCCAGCCGAATTCCCTCTGCCAGGCGGGCAGCATCACGCCCGGCGCCGAGCGCAGGCCCGCCGAGGCGAGCAGGGCGATGAAGGTCAGGGCCACCACCACCAGGGCGTAGCGGGCGCCGAGGCGGCGGCTGAGTGCTTTCATCGTCGATCCATAGCCCTGCGCACCCGGGCGGCAAAGCAGCTTGCCTTTGTGGCGCAGGTTCCCGAAGACTCACCTGGTGCCCCGCTCTACCAAGCGCAAGCTGATCCTGCTGTCCGCCGTCGCCGTGCCGTGCTTGGCGCTGGCGGGGGCGTGGATGGCGCGCTCCGCGCTCGGGGTCTGGGCGGTCACCGACTACCTGGACCGGCGCGGCGCCCCGGCGGTCGTCACCATCACCCGCCTGACGGCGAACGGATTCTCCGGCTCGGCCGTGATCGGCGCCCCCGGCGACCCAGACCTTATGATCGACCATATCGAGGCCGAATACGCCCTGTTCCCCGACTACCGCTTCGCCCCGCGCGTCCATGACGTCACCCTCAGTGGGGTGAAGCTGAAGGCCGCCTTCGATGGCAAGGCGCTGAAGTTCGGCTCGCTGCAGAAGTTGGTCGACGAGGCCCTGGCCGCCCCGCCCGGCGGGCCGTCGCCCAGGGTGGCCTTCGATCAGGCGGTGGTTCGGCTGGCCACCCCCGCCGGCGCCGTGGTCCTCACCGGCCAGGGGGTGTTGGACGACGGCCGCGTGCGCCGCCTGGCTCTGGCGGTCTCCGCGCCGCGCCTCACCCGGGGCGATCTGATCCTGGCCAATGTGCAAGGGACCGTGACAGCGACGGGCGACGCGCGCCTCGACGCGCAGCTCAGCCTCACCGCCGATTCGGCGAGCGCCGGGGAGGCGGCCGCCCAGACACTGGCCCTGCGCGCCGGCGCCGCCCTTCCCTATGGCCGTGACCCGGCCAAGCTGCTCGACGGCCGGGCCACGGTGGGCGCGACCCTGCAGGCGGCGTCGGTCACCGCCGGAGCCTGGACCGTCAAGGGGGTCGCCGCTCGGCTCGACCTCTCCGGCGCCCTGGCGGGGGGCCTCGATAACCTGCTCTACGCGGGGACTGTCGCCACCGCCTTCCAAGCCGAACAGGCGTCGGGCGGGGCGACCACATTGACCCGACCCGGTCTGAATCTGGCCTCGGCCCAGGCGCGGGCGGCTTATGGAGCTTCTGGCTTCAACGCTACCGGCCCGGTGGCGGGCCGCGCCTATGCCGACAGCGGCGCGATCGACCTGGGCGACCAGACGGTGCGGCTGACGAGGATCAACGCCCGCGGCGCCGGGCCCGCCAACCTCGGCGGCGGCGGAATCACCGCGGACCTGAGCGGCGCGGCCGAGGCCAACGGCGCCTTCAGCCCCGCCGACGCCCGCGCCCTGGCCGACATGATGGCCCCAGTCGGCGTCACCCCCGCGCTCAACGCCGCCCTGCGCAGCGGCCTCGCCGCCTGGCGGGTCGAGGCGCCGCTGTACCGCGCGACGTTCGACAACGGTCCGCTCACCGTGCGCCTGGGCCGTCCGGCCCGCGCCGCCTTCAAGGACGGGGCGGTCATCGTTGCCGCCGGCGGAGGCGCGCCCCTGGCCGCCGTCGGCCCGGGCGGAATCGCCGGGGCGCTGCGCCTGACCTCATCGGGCAAGGACCTGCCCAGCCTCGACCTGGCCGTGACCCGCTACCAGGCCACGACAGCCGGGCTGTCGGGCGCCGGCCACCTGACCGCCAAGGGCGATGTCCTGCCCATCGAGGGGCTGGATCTGGCCGCCGACATCAACCTGACGCAGGGCGCGGGCGGGGCGACCCTGCGCCTGGCCGGCTGCGGGCCGTTGAGTTTCACCGCGTTCAAGGCGGGCGCCGACACCCTGCTGACCGGTTTCAAGACCGAGGTCTGTCCCGCCGCCGAGCCCCTGACGGTCGTCGGCCCGTCACGCTGGCGCGCGGCGGCCAAGCTGAACAACGCCGTGGCCGGCCTGCCCGCCGCCGACGCAGCCATGGCCGATGGCGTGGTCGACATCCGCTTGGCCGGCGCCGGATCGGCCAAGCCGACCGGGACCTTCGATGTCGCCGCCGCCCGGATCACCGACGTCATGACGCCGGTGCGCTTCTCGCCCCTTTCCTTAAGTGGACGCTTAAGTCTCGCCGAAGATCGGATAAACGGGCGGATGGCGGCCGCCCTGGCCGCCA
>CANJOB010000030.1 GCA_947475655.1 Caulobacterales bacterium
ATGGCGCGCCCGGAACGATTCGAACGTCCGACCCTCAGATTCGTAGTCTGATGCTCTATCCAGCTGAGCTACGGGCGCGCACTGCCTTGTGAGGCGAGGCGGCGGGATAGCGCTTTGCGGCGCGGGGCGCAAGCGGCGGTGTGGGGCTCGAGGGTCAGCGGGCGGAGGCGTCGTGCAGGCTGCCCTCGTAGGAGGCCGCGCCCACGTGGGTCAGGCGGGTGGTGAAGTCGGCGAAGATCTGGCCGCCCAGGTCGCGCCAGCGGCGGCAGAAGGCGTAGTCCTCCGACAGGTACTCCCCGGTCTCCGGTTCGATGAAGGTGTCGAACACCATGGTCGCCTCGGGGATGCCGGCGGCGGCGCCGGTCATGTCGCCGTGCTTGGCGCGTAGTTCGGGGTGGGCGTCCGCGAGGCGCTGCAGGGCGGCGCGGCGGATCAGCATGAACCCGGTGCCGACATAGGCCACCTCGCCGAACCCGTCGTCGCCGACCTCGACGCTGTTGGTGGCGCTGGGTAGGAAGCGGACCACATAGTTGAGGGCAGCGGCGGGGATGTCCTTGATCCCGGCCTCCATGGCGCGGCGGGCCTTGTCCCACACCACGCGCTTGGCCGGGTAGACGCCGCCGACCACGTCCTTGTCGGCCTCCAGCAGGCGGAACACCGCTTCCGGCTTGAAGCCGATGTCGGCGTCGACGAACAGCAGGTGGCTGTGGTCGGTGTGCTCGAGGAACTTGCCGGCCATCACCCCGCGGGCGCGCGGGATCAGGGCGTCGCCGCCCCCCAGCTCGACCTGCAGGCCGACGCAGCGCTCGGCGCAGGCGCGCTGCAGCGCCAGGACCGAGCCCATGTAGGCGATGTGGGCCAAGCCGCCGTAGCAGGGGGTGGCGAGGAAGATCGAAGTCTGGGCGTCGGCTGTCATGGTGGCGACCTTAGCCCGGATCGGCGGCAAAACTATCCCGCCGGCGTGGCCAAATGGCGGGGCGCATTTGAACCCTGGCCGTGCGGGTCTATGATCACGGTTCTCCCATTCCGCTTCCCCGCGAAAGTCCCCGATGATCCGCCGACCGCGTCTGTCTCTCGTCCTGCTGCTGTGCGCCGGCCTCGCCGCGCCGGCTCTCGCTCAGGACGGCCCTCCCGGCGGCGGCGCGCAGGATACCGCGCCCTGGCCCACGGTCGGGCCGGGCGGCCCGCCCAAGGGCGCGACCGCTCCCCACGCCATGGTGGCCGCCGCCAATCCCCTGGCGGTGCAGGCGGGCCTGAAGGTGCTGCGCGCCGGCGGCACGGCGGTCGACGCGGCGGTGGCGGTGCAGGCGGTGCTGGGGCTGGTCGAGCCGGAAAGCTCAGGCCTCGCCGGCGGCGCCTTCATGGTCTTCTACGACGCCAGGACCCGCGACGTGACCGCCTACGACGGCCGCGAGACCGCGCCCGCCGGGGCGACGCCGGACATGTTCATGGCCGACGGCAAGCCGATGCCGCGCGGGACCGCCATCACCAGCGGCCGCTCTACCGGCGCGCCCGGCGCCATCGCCATGCTGGCCGCCGCGCACAAGACGCACGGCCGCCGCCCGTGGTCGACGCTGTTTGGCGACGCCGAGCGCCTGGCCACGGACGGCTTCGTCGTCGGCCAGAAACTGGCCAACGCCATCGCCAGCCCCTTCCCCCAGGCCAAGGGCGAGGACGCCACGCGCTATTTCACCAAGGCCGACGGATCGCGCTACGTCGCCGGCGACCGGCTGAAGAACCCGGCCTACGCGGCCTCAGTGCGCGCCATCGCCGCAAGAGGTCCCGACGGCCTGCTGAAGGGCGAGATCGCCCAGGCCATCGTCGACCGGGTGCATCAGGGCCAGTACCCGGGCTCCCTGTCCTTGGCCGACATGGCCGCCTACCAGCCACGCGCGTCGGAGGCCCTGTGCGTCGTTTGGAAAGTTAGATACCGCGTCTGCACGGCCCGCCCGCCGTCGGGGGGCTCGGCGGTGCTGCACGCCCTGCTGCTGCTGGAGAAGACCGACATCGGCAAGCGCGGCCCGACCGACCCGCTCGCCTGGGCGCAGATGGCCCAGGCCGAGCGGCTGATGTACGCCGACCGCGACGTCTATGTCGGCGACCCGGCCTTCACCCCGGTGCCCACCGTCGGCTGGCTGTCGAGCGAATACATCGCCCAGCGCGCCGCCATGATCGGTCCGACCATGGGTCCGTGGCCGGCGGCGGGCAAGCCGCCGGGCGCGCCGGTGGTCGGCCCCGACAATACCCTGGAGCCGGGCGGCACCACCCACATGGTCATCGTCGACCGCTGGGGCAACGCGGTGTCCATGACCACCACGGTCGAGAGCCTGTTCGGCTCGGGCCGCATGACTCACGGCTTCTTCCTCAACAACCAGCTGACCGATTTCAGCTTCTCACCCCTGCAGCCCGACGGCGCCCCGGCGGCCAATGCGGTGGCGCCCGGCAAGCGCCCGCGTTCGGCCATGGCGCCGGTGATCGTGCTGGACCAGAACGGCCGGCTGGTCGGGGCGCTCGGCTCGCCCGGGGGGCCGGCGATCGTGTCCTATAATCTCAAGGCCCTGATCGGCGTGTTCGATTGGGGCCTGCCCCTGCAGCAGGCTTTCGACCTGCCCAACATGGTCGCCCGCAACAACGCCTATTCCAGCGAGATCAGCCTCTATGCCCCTGGCGTGGTCGAGGGGATGAAGGGGCTGGGCCTGACCATCCGCGAAGGCTCGCAGGAGAACAGCGGCCTGCACGGCGTGGTGGTCAAGAACGGCCAACTGACCGGCGCCGCCGACCGCCGCCGCGAGGGGATCGCGCGGGGGTACTAAGTCGTTCCAATCGTCGTCATCCTCGGACTTGATCCGAGGACCCATACACGCGGACCCATCCGGGAAGGTCACTGGCCGTTCGAGCCTATGGGCCCTCGGATCAAGCCCGAGGGTGACGAGTTTAAAGAGAGCTAGGCCGTCTTTGTGGCCGGCCGCCGGCGCAGCTTCGGCGGCGCGGGGGGCTCGGCGGGGGCGGGGGTTCCCGGCAGCACCAGTTCGAACACCGCACCGCCGGCGCCCGATTCCACCAGGTCAAGGTCGCCGCCGTGGCCCTGGGCCAGTTCGCGGGCGATGGCCAGGCCAAGGCCGGTGCCGCCCCGGCGCGCGGACCCCACGAAGGGTTGAAACAGGTGGCTGAGCGCCCGCTCCGGCACGCCCGGCCCGTCGTCGCTCAGGCGGATGACGCTGTTGCCCGCCGCCTGCTTCAGTTCGGCGAACACCTGGCCGCGGCCCTTGCGGTCGCCGGCGCCCTCGATGGCCTCACGGGCGTTGCGCAGGAGGTTGACCAGGATGCGGTGCAGCTGTTCCGGGTCGGCGGCGATGCGCTCAGCCGGCCCGACCACCGTGCGCAGGGCGACGCCGGTCACGTGAAGCCCGGCGTCCTCGGCAGCCGCCTCCAGGGCCGCGCGGATGAACAGCGGCCGGGTCTTGGGTTCCGGCTCGCGGCTCTTGCCGTAGGTCATGACCTCGGTGGCCAGGGTGATGGCGCGGTCCAGCGCCCGCTCCAGCCGGGGCAGGGCCTGGGCCACCTTGGGATCGCCCAGGGCGGCCATGCGGTCCGAGGCGATCTGGGCGCTGGTCAGCATGTTGCGCAGGTCGTGGTTGATCTTGGCCACCGCCTCGCCCAGGGCCGCCAGTCGTGCGCGGGAATTGAGGGCGATCAGCAGGTCGTCCTGCATCCGGTTCAGCTCGATCTCGGCCCGGCCGATCTCGTCGTCGCGGCCGGACAGTGGCAGGCGCGCCTCCTTGTCCTCCGGCGCGGCGCGGAAACGCTCCATCGCCAGGGTGATGCGCTTGATCGGCCTGACCAGAAAGACGTTCAGGCCCAGGTAGATCACCAGCCCGGCCACGGCGGAGGCGACGATGGTCGCCGCCACCAGGCGGACGAAGTAGTTGAGCAGCTCGGCCTTCAGCGGCGCGTCGGGGGTTACGATCTCGACGAACTCGGCCTGGCGGAAGCGCGGCTCGGCGATCACCCGCACCATGCCGTTCTTGCCGCTGATCAGGGTGAAATAGGGCGCCGCCAACCAGGAGCCGGGGTTCTGGCGCCGCAGGTCGACCAGGTAGGGCGTGCGCATGGCCTCCGGCGCGGCCAGGATCAGGCGGCGCACCCCGTCGGCCTGCATGGCCACCGATACCACCCCGGCGCCGTCGAGCAGCTGCGAGGCGATACGGTCGGTGACGCGCCGGTCGGGGTCGGCCTCGGCGATGGTCGAGGCCAGTTCCGCCGCCCGCACCCGGTCCAGCAGCCAGCGCTCCTCGAACGAGGCCAGGGTCGGCGGCACGGCCAGCAGCCCGACCGCGGTGACGATGCTGAGGGTCAGCAGCAGCAGACGGGCCGACAGTCCCCCCGGCGCCCGCACACGCCAGCCGGCGGGAAGGCGGCCCATGCGAAACAGGGAAGGCAGGCTCAAGCCGGGGCGGGTGCGCTCCCCAGGGGCTCTAGGGGGCGCTCCTGGCGGCGGACCTGACGGCGGCGGCGCGGCGTCTGCCATGCTCTACCGGTTACCGCACCGGCGGTCTGCGGGCAATCGCGCCCACGGCCTGATCCAGGCTGGAATGGCCGTCGGCGCGCAGGCGCGCCGCCAGATCGGCCTGGATGCGCGACGCCAGCCCAAGCCCGCCATAGACCAGGGCGGAATAGAGCTGCACCGCCGTAGCCCCGGCCTGGATGCGCTGATAGGCCTCCTCGCCGCTGTCGATCCCCCCGGCGGCGACCAGGGCCAGGCGGCCCGCACTTGCCTCGGCGAACCGCGCCAGCGCCTGCCGCGCCAGGGGTTTGAGCGGCGCGCCGGACAGGCCGCCGGCTTCCCCGATCTTGGGCGAGCGCAGGCCGTCCGGCCGCGTGACGGTGGTGTTGCCGACGATCAGCCCGTCGATGCCGTGGGCCAGGGCCGTCTCGACGATGGCCTCCGGCTCGCCCTCGTCCTGGTCCGGCGCCACCTTCAGCAGCACCGGGGCGAAGCCGTTCAGCCGCGCCCGCTCGGCAGCGAACCGGGCCAGCAGTTCCTCCAGCGCCGCCTTGGTCTGCAGCGCGCGCAGGCCCGGCGTGTTGGGCGAGGAGATGTTGATGGTGAAATAGTCGGCCAGGCCCCACAGGCGCTTGAGCCCCAGGCAGTAGTCGCCGACCCGGTCGGCGGACTCCTTGTTGGCCCCGAGGTTGGCGCCGACCACCCCGGCGCGGCCCTGGGCGCGCCGCCGCTCCAGCCGGGCCGCGAAGGCTTCAAGCCCGCCGGAGTTGAAGCCCATGCGGTTGATCACCGCCTGGTCGGGCGTCAGTCGGAACAGCCGCGGGCGCGGATTGCCGGCCTGGGGCAGGGGCGTGACGGTGCCGCACTCGACAAAGCCGAACCCGGCGGCCAGCACCGCGTCGGGCGCCTGCGCGTCCTTGTCGAACCCGGCGGCCAGGCCAACAGCGGACGGCAGGCGAAGGCCCGCCAGGGTGACGCCCAGGATCGGGTCGGGGCCCGCGCCGCGCGGCCCCAGGCCCAGGGCCAGACCGCGCACGGCCAGCCTGTGGGCGTCTTCCGGATCGAGGGCGTGCAGGGCCCGCGCCGCCGCGTCGTGGAGCAAGCTCATGGCGCCAGCTGGCCGAGGTCGGGAACGCCGTCGGCGTTCAGCAACAGAGGCCGCACCCCGACCGCCAGTTCGGGATCGAGTGATCCATAGAGGTGAGGGAACAGATCGCCGCCGCGCGAGGGCTCCCAGCGCAGGGCCTCGCCCAGATCGGCGCTGTCGAACGCGGCCAGCACCAGGTCCCCCTGGCCAGCGAACCAGCGCCGCGCCGTCTCCTGCGCCTGGGCGGCGGTGGAGAAATGGATATAGCCGTCGGCCAGATCGACCGCGGCCCCGTCGAAGCGCCCGGCGGCGACGGCGGCGTCCCAGGCGGTCCGATCAAGGATCTTGTAGACACGGCTCATCCGACCGGCCCCATGATCAGGGCGTCCAGCTCGGGGCGCCCCTCGGGATCGAAACTGAACACCGCCGCCGTGGCGGGGGGAAAGCGCGACTCCACCCGCGCGATCAGGGCCGCAGACGCGCCTTGCGCCTTCAGCAGGCTGATCGCCAGGGCCTGCAGGCCGGGATTGTGGCCGATCACCATCACAGTGTGCTCGGGCCGGGCCTTGGCCAGGGCCAGGATCGCCCCGGCCTCCGCATTATAAAGCTCCGGCTTAATTTCGAACGCGCTGGCGGGAAAGGCTTCCCGCGCCGCCGTCCAGGTCTCGCTGGTCCGGCGCGCCGTGGAGACCAGGGCCAGGTCGGGCGCGGCGCCGGCCGCCGCCAGGGCCGCGCCGGCGCGCGCCGCCGTCGCCTCGCCCGCGGGGGTCAGCGCCCGGTCGATGTCGCGGCCGCTGGGCGCGCGCACCTGCGCTTCGCCGTGGCGGAAAAGGATCAGACGCTGCATGGGGCTGTCATAGAGCGTGACAGCCAAAAGTGGCCACCGGTTTTGGCGACCGTCACGCTCTAAAGATCGAGGTCGAGCCTTTTTGCCTGTTTCCGACCATTTGGTCGGAAACAGAAAGGCTCGGGCTGCGGCGGAGTCCAACCGGAAGCGTGTGTGTTGACAGCGCCGCCCAGGGGCGGTCCATGTCGCCCCATGAGCGGAAAACCCGTCCCAACGCCTGAAAATGCGTCCGTCGACAGCGTCGGCGGCGGGGTGTTCCGCCTGCCCGAAGGCGAGGCCCTGCCGCTGGATTCCGGCGCCCGGCTGACGGGGCTGGAGATCGCCTACCAGACCTACGGCAAGCTCAACCCCGACCGGTCCAACGCTGTGCTGGTCTGCCACGCCCTGACCGGCGACCAGTACGCCGCCGGGGTGCATCCCAAGAGCGGCAAGAGCGGCTGGTGGTCGCGGCTGATCGGGCCGGGCCTGCCGCTCGACCCGACGCGGCATTTCATCATCGCCTCCAACGTGCTCGGCGGCTGCATGGGCTCGAGCGGACCCTCCTCGATCAATCCGGCGACGGGCGCGCCCTGGGGCCTGACCTTCCCGGTCATCACCATCGCCGACATGGTGCGGGCGCAGGCCCTGCTGCTAGATCACCTCGGCGTCGACACCCTGTTCTGCGTCATCGGCGGTTCGATGGGCGGGATGCAGGTGCTGCAGTGGGCGGCCGATTATCCGGCGCGGATTTTCTCCGCCGTGGTGGTCGCTTCCGCCGCGCGCCACTCGGCCCAGAACATCGCCTTCAACGAGGTCGGCCGCCAAGCGATCATGGCCGATCCGCTGTGGAACGAGGGCGCCTACGCGTCGGGTAAGACCCGACCCGAGAAAGGGCTGGCGGTCGCCCGCATGGCCGCGCACATCACCTACCTTTCGGAGCCCGCCCTGCAGCGCAAGTTCGGGCGCGAGTTGCAGCGCGACGGGATTTCCTGGGGCTTCGACGCCGACTTCCAGGTGGAGAGCTACCTGCGCCACCAGGGCACGACCTTCGTCGACCGCTTCGACGCCAACTCCTACCTCTACATCACCCGGGCGCTGGACTATTTCGACCTGGCCCAGGCGCATGGCGGGGTGCTGGCGCGCGCCTTCACCCGAGCGCGGCACGTGCGCTTCTGCGTGCTGTCGTTCACGTCGGACTGGCTCTACCCGACCGCCGAGAGCCGGGCCATCGTCCGCGCGCTAAACGCCGCCGGCTGCCGCGCCGGCTTCGTCGAGATCAAGAGCGACAAGGGCCACGACGCCTTCCTGCTCGACGAGCCGGTGATGCACAACGCCATGGCCGGCTTCCTCGGTGCGGCCGACGTGGCGCGGGGCCTGACGTGACGGCGCTTTTGCCGGAGACCACCGGCCGCGAGGACTTCAAGGAAATCCTGCGCCTGATCCGCCCCGGTTCGCGCGTGCTCGACGTCGGCTGCGGCGAGGGCGCCCTCTTGGAACTGCTCAGCCAGGACAAGGGCGTCGACGGACGCGGGGTCGAGATCAGCCCCGAGGGCGTCGCCGCCTGCCTGGCCCGCGGCCTGTCTGTGGTGCAGGGCGACGCCGACCACGACCTAGACGACTTCCCCAGCGGCGCCTTCCATTACGCGGTGCTATCGCAGACCCTGCAGGCGGTGCGCCAGCCGCGCCACGTGCTATCCGAACTGCTGCGCATCGCCGACCGCGCCATTGTCTCCTTCCCCAACTTCGGCCACTGGCGGGTGCGCTGGTCGTTGCTGCATCGCGGACGCATGCCCGAGACCAAGGCCTTGCCGGACCCCTGGTGGGCCACGGCCAACATCCACCTCTGCACCCTGCGCGACTTCATGGACTTGGCCGAGGACCTCGACCTGCAGATCGAGTCCTGCGCGGCGCTCACGCGCGGTAAGAACGCGCGCAGCATCGATCCCGAGAAGGGGTTGGAGAACTGGCGCGCCGAGGCTGCGATCTTCATGCTCAGCCGCCGCGGCCCGGCGCCGCGCCGGATGGCCGACGAGGATGCTCCGGTGGAACCAGCAGCCGCGAGCGACCTTTTCAATCCATGACGCTGCGGGTGATGACTTATAACGTCCATCGATGCGTGGGCGTGGATAAGCGGCTTGAGCTCGAGCGCGTCGCCGAGGTGATCGCCGCCGCCCGCTGCGACATCGTCTGCCTGCAGGAACTGGACGTCGGCCGCCGCCGCACCAAGGGTGTTGACCAGGCGCACCGCCTGGCGGAAATCCTCGGAATGCGTTCGCACTTCCATGCCGCCCTGCACGTGGAGGAGGAACGCTACGGCGACGCCATCCTCACCGCCCTGCCTGAGCGCCTGGTGCGCGCCGGGCCACTGCCGCACTACCGCAAAATCCGCGGTCTGGAGACGCGCGGCGCCCTGTGGGTCGAGGTCGAGGCTCTGGGAACCAACATCCAGATCATCAACACGCACTTGGGATTGGTGCCGGCCGAGCAGCAGGCCCAGGCCGCGGCCCTGATCGGCGACTGGATGGCAGGCGACGCCTGGACGGCGCCGGCCTTGCTGGTGGGCGACTTCAACGCCGCGCCCTACACCCGCACCTACCGCATGCTGGCCCGCGCCCTGCGCGACGCCCAGCGCAGCCTGCCGTTCGTGCCGGCCTGCACCTTCCCCTCGCGGTTCCCGTTCATGCGCATCGACCATGTGTTCCTGGCCGGCCCGTGGCGGGTCAGGAAGATAGAGACGCCTTTTTCCGGGCAGGCGCGGACGGCGTCGGATCACCTGCCGCTGGTGGTGGAACTGGATCTGCAGCCGCCGCAATCGGGGCTTTAAGCAGGCGCTCGATCTGCGCCTTGATGCGCTTGCGGCGCCGCCACGGCCGCCAGGCGTCGGACGGCGAGGTCGGGTCGCCCAGCGCCCAGCGCAGGATCGCCTTCTGGATCAGGCTGGGCTCGCGCAGCACCACCGGCGCCAGGCGGCGCTGGTCGGGATCGTCCAGGGCCTCGATCGCCGCCGGCAGGCTGCCGAACAGCACGATGGCGGCCTCGATCTCGCCTGCCGTGCGGCCGATGTAATGGCCGACCAGCCGGTTGCGGAAGGCGAGGATCGCCTGGCTGGTCTGGGCCGCGTGCGGCTCGCCGAGCGATTCCAGCACCACGTCGCACTCGGTATCCAGGCCCATGGAGCGGTTGTTCAGGTTGGCCGAACCGATCCGCACCAGGCGGTCGTCGATGATCACCACCTTCGAATGGACGATGATGGTCGAGCCCTTGGCGGTGCGGGCGCTGTAGGTGTGCAGATGGCCGTGAACGTCGGCGTCGCGCAGCTTGCGCACGGCGGCCTGGCGCGCGCCGTCCATGGTCAGGCGGTCGAAGGGGCTGGGACTCTGATCGGGGCCGACGATGATGACCTCCGGACCGTCGGCTTCCTTCAGCCGCTCGATCAGCGCCTGCACCACCACGGCGGCGGTGAGGTACTGGTTCTCGATGTAAATGGTCCTCTTCGCCGCGGCGATTACCGCTAGGTGCAGGGCCAGGTTCTCGTGCACCTCTGGACAGTCCTTCCACTTCGGCGCGGTGCGGGCGATGCCGAGGCGGTGGTTCCGGAGATCGGGCTCGATATGTTCGGGCCAGATGGAATCCTCGGCCACGTGCGGGGGTTCGCCGGGCGCGATGGTCTCGCCGCCGCTGTTCTTCCAGCGATCGACATAGAGGTCCGACAGAGCGCGAACCGCAGCGCCCTCGACCATCACCGTCACCTCGTGGCGGGCCGGATAGCGGTGGCCGGTCGGCAGCCGGCGGCGCGGGTCGTTGTCGAGGTGGTCGTGGGTGTCCCAGCGGTCGGAGCCGACATCGCCGCCGCTGACGAAGGCCAGGCGGTCGTCGATGATCACCACCTTCTGATGGTGGCAGGCGCTCTTGGGCAGGCTGTCGTCCAGCCGGTACCGCACCTTGGAGCCGTGGAAATAGGCCATGCCCCGCTGGGGGGCGAACAGCTGCGAGGCGGCGATGCCCATCGGCATGTCCCAGGCCAGCACCCGCACGTCCAGCACCGGATTCAGCGCCGCCAGCCGCAACAGCAGCAGCCCCAGGCGGTCGGCGTCCTCGGGGTCGCGGCTGCGGGTCGAGCGGTCGGGGGTCAGGCGGGCGAGGGGATCGAAGGTCCAGGCCAGGATCCAGATCGAGCGCTTGGCGCTGAGCAGGGCGCGCTTGAGGGCGGAGAAATAGTCGGCGCTGTCGATCAGGAACGCGGCGCGCTCTGCCTCTTCGAGCCGCCAGCACGTGTCTCCAGGCCGCAGCAGGGCCTCACCGTCATCCATCGCCATGACGGTGCAACGCGTCTGTGAGATTTATGCTCCCGCTTGAGCCTTCCCGGTTCAGATGGAACATCTGAACCGGATCAGAAGGCTCAAGATTCAAAAGTGTGAGCATGTTCGAGCGGCGAACCGCTTACACTTCGCCTAACATGCTCACCCCGCCAGGGCGCCCGAGCCCAGTTCGCCGGTGCGGATGCGGATGGCCTGTTCCAGGTCGAGGACGAAAATCTTGCCGTCGCCGATCTTGCCGGTGTTGGCGGTCCGGGCCAGGGCCTCGACCACGGCCTCGACGATGTCGGTCGGCACGGCGATCTCCAGCTTCACCTTCGGCAGCAGCTTCACCTCGTATTCGGCCCCGCGATAGACCTCGGTCTTGCCCTTCTGGCGGCCGTATCCGCGCACCTCGGTGACGGTGAGGCCGGAGGCTCCCGCCTCCGTCACGGCGTCCAGCACCGCGTCGAGGCGGCTGGGCTTGATCACGGCGACAATGAACTTCATCGGCGAATTCTCCGCGCAAAGGCGTTGGTTGGTCCGCAGCTAGGACGAACCCGCGTTTCCTCCAAGCGGAGAGCGCGCCTGGCCGCGGTTTGCCTGTCCGACAGGCGCCATGACCGGGGCGAATACCCGCGCCCGGGCGGCTTTTCCCTGCGGTCGCAGGGCGAACACCGGCTTGATTGCCTCCATCAGGATCAGGCCGGCGAATCCGGGCCACAGCTTCGCGCCCAGCTGCTCCGCCCCGTCGGCCCATCCCGAGGCCCAGCGCACGGGCGGCAGGTAGAGGGCGCGGGTCCAGCCCGTCGGCTCCAGCTCAGCGTCGCCGATCAGCGTCTCCAGCTGGCGGCGGGTGAAGGGGCGGCCGTGGCCGAACGGGGTGCTTTCCGCGTGCGCCCACAGGCTGTGGCGGGCGGTCACCGCCACGATGGCCCGGCCCTGCGGCGACAGCACCCGGCAGACCTCGTGCATGACGCTGAGCGGATCGCCGCTCTCCTCCAGGGCGTGCACGGCCAGCACCCGGTCGAACAGGGCCGGCGGGAAGGGCAAGGACGCCTCGTCGGTCAGGCAGGCCAGGTTGCGGGCTGGGTCGGGCCAGGCCTCGACGCCCTGGGCCGCCGGCATGGCCGCCACGATCCGCCGCGCCCCGCGCGCCCGGCCGAGAAAGGGCGTCGCATAGCCCAGGCCCAGCACGTCCAGCCCCTGCACCGAGCCCCAGGCCTCCTCGACCTTGGCCGAGATCATGGCGCGGGCCGCCGCCCCCAGGGGCGAGGCGTAGAAGGCGCGCAGGTCGAGTACGTCGCGTCGCATGCTGTATAAGGTAGTGCGCCGATCCGCTCCCGTCACGAAGGCTCACCATGCTGACCGTCCATCGCTTCTCCTGCCTGTCCGACAACTACGGTTTCCTGGCCCGCGACGAGGCCACCGGCGCCACCGCCGCCATCGACACGCCCGACGCCGAGGCGATCCTGAAAGAACTGGACCGGCTGGGCTGGACCCTGACCCTGATCCTCAACACCCACTGGCATCCCGACCACGCCGGCGGCAACGCGGCGCTGCAGGCGGCCACGGGGGCGAAGGCCTATGGCCCGGCGGAGGTGCAGAAGCTGGCGGTGCTCGACCGCGTGCTCGTGGGCGGCGACACGGTGATGCTGGGCGAGACCACCCTCGAGGTGATGGAGACCGGCGGGCACACGCTTGGCCACATCAGCTACTGGGACCAGGCCGACAATATCGTCTTCGTCGGCGACACCCTGTTCGCGCTCGGCTGCGGGCGGATGTTCGAGGGCGACCCGGACCAGTTCTGGACCAGCCTGTCGCGGCTTGCTGCTCTTCCCGACGAGACCGCCGTCTATTGCGCCCACGAGTACACCGCCGCCAACGCCCGCTTCGCCCTGTCGGTGGACGACGCCCCGGCGGTGGTCATCCGGGCGCGGGAGGTGTTCGAGGCGCGCGAGCGTGGAGAACCCACCGTGCCGACCTCGATCGGCGCCGAGAAGGCCGCCAACCCGTTCCTGCGCGCGCCCCTGCTGGCGCCCGAGCTGGAGCCGGCCCAGGCCTTCGCGAAAATCCGCGCGGCGAAGGATGTGTTTAAGGGCTAGCGGGTGCTGACCGCGCGGACGATACGCTCGGACGAGGGGCGCCCGGCCAGGCCCATGGCCGGGGTGACGCGGATTTCCAGCACGTTGTGATCGACCTTCACCGACGGCTTCTTGGCCGAGTTGATGTTGATCTTGCCAAAACCGGCCAGCAGCTTCTTGCCGTCGCCGCGTTGGGAGACGCGTATCACCGCGTCCGCCAGCACCAGGGCGGCGTCAGCGATCAGGGGGGCGGATTCGGAATCGGCGATGAACTCGATGTCGACCTGCCGCTGGGCGGCGCGGCTGGCGCGGGTGGCGGCGATGCGGATGCGGCGGATCAGCTCGCCCGGGCTGATCATGTTCAGGCGCAGGGGCGAGGATTCCCCGGCCATGGCCACCGCCGCCCCGCCGGGCTGCTGCGGGGTGAACAGGGTGACGCCGCCCAGGCGGGTGACGCGCAGCATCGGCTCGCCCAGGTCGGTCTTGTAGATCACGTCGCCGCGCGGCGCGGCCTGGGGGTCGAGCACCCAGACCTCGGTGCTGCCCTCGAACCGCAGCAGGCCGTGGTCGGTGGTGCGGTCGAAGACGAAGCTGGAGCCGGTCTCCGCCACATAGCGCGCCACCGGCGGCGGCGCGGCGCGGCGGCCGTCGTCGGACTTGCCGAACAGCGCGTCGCCCAGCGACGGACCCGCCGCGAAGGCGGGCGCGCTGGCCGCAAAGGCCAGGGCGATGCCGCCCAGAATCGAGCGACCGGCCGCGTTGCAGGAAACCATGGCGAAGGTCATGCGCCGCGAGTAGGGCCGTTTTTGGACGGGAAAGCGCCCAAGCCGAGCCTCTGTTTAGGAAGGCATGTACTGCCCGCCGTTCATGGTCAGGGTGGAGCCGGTGATGAAGCCGCTATCCTCCGAGGCCAGGAAGGCGACGGCGCGGGCGATCTCGTCGGCCATGCCCAGCCGGCCGACCGGAATCCCGGAGACGATCTTGTCCAGCACGTCCTTCGGCACGGCCGAGACCATCTCGGTGTCGATGTAGCCGGGGGCGATGGCGTTGACCGTGATGCCCTTCTTGGCGTTTTCCATGGCGATGGACTTGGTGAAGCCGATCACCCCGGCCTTGGCGGCGGCGTAGTTGGCCTGGCCCATCTGGCCCTTCTGGCCGTTGATCGAGCTGATGTTGATGATGCGGCCAAAGCCCCGGTCGCGCATGCCCTCGATGACGTTGCGGCTCATGTTGAAGATGCTGGCGAGGTTGACGTAGATCACCTCGTTCCACTGCTCCGGCGTCATCTTGTGCAGCATGGCGTCGCGGGTGATGCCGGCGTTGTTGACCAGGGTGTCGATCGGGCCGAGCGCGGCCTCGACCTCGGCGATGGCGCGGGCGCAGTCCCCGAAATTGCCGACGTTGCCCTTGACGACCATGACGCCCAGCTCGTCGGCGGCGGCGTTGGCCGCCACGTCATTTCCGGCGTAGCCCGCCGCCACCTGATAGCCCGCCGTGCGCAGGCGGGCGGAAATGGCCTTGCCGATCCCCCGCGTGCCACCGGTCACGAACGCCACTCTTGCTCTCGCCATCGTCTTTGCCCTCACACTTGTTTTTAAAATTCTTGTCGGCCCTAGAGGGCCTCGACGCACATGGCCACGCCCATTCCGCCGCCGATGCACAGCGTCGCCAGGCCCTTCTTGCCGCCCGAACGCTGCAGTTCGTGCAGCAGGGTGGTCAGCACCCGCGCGCCTGAGGCGCCGACCGGGTGGCCGATGGCGATGGCGCCGCCGTTGACGTTGACCTTGGCCGGATCGAGGCCCAGCTCGCGGGTGACGCACAGGGCCTGGGCGGCGAAGGCCTCGTTGGCCTCGATCAGGTCCAGGTCGGAAACCTTCCAGCCGGCCCGCTCCAGCGCGCGGCGGCTGGCGGGAATCGGGCCGGTGCCCATCACCGCCGGGTCGACCCCGGCCGTGGCCCAGGAGGCGATGCGGGCCAGGGGCTTGAGGCCCCGCTTCTTGGCTTCGTCCGCGCTCATCAGCACCAGGGCGGCGGCCCCGTCGTTGAGGCCCGACGCGTTGGCCGCGGTGACCGAGCCGTCCTTGGTGAAGGCGGGGCGCAGGCCGCTGACGCTCTCCAGCGTGGCGCCGTGGCGGATGTATTCGTCCTGGTCGACGACGGTGTCGCCCTTGCGGCCCTTGATGGTGACGGGCGCGATCTCGTTCTTGAACTTGCCGGCCTTCTGGGCGGCCTCGGCCTTGTTCTGCGAGGAAACGGCCAGGGCGTCCTGGTCTTCGCGGGTGATCTGGAACTGATCTGCGATGTTCTCGGCCGTCTGGCCCATGTGATAGCCGTTGAAGGCGTCCCACAGGGCGTCGGTGATCATGGTGTCGACGAACTTCACGTCGCCCATCTTGGTCCCCTGGCGCATCTGCGACGCGTGCGGGGCCTGGCTCATGCTCTCCTGGCCGCCGGCGACGACCACCGTGGCCGACCCGTCGGCGATCTGCTGGGCGCCCAGGGCGACCGCGCGCAGGCCCGAGCCGCAGATCTGATTGACGCTCCAGGCGGGCGCGCCGTAGGGCACGCCGGCCTTGACCGCCGCCTGGCGGGCCGGGCCCTGGCCGGTGGCGGCCTGCAGCACCTGGCCCATGATGACCTCGTCGACGTCGGCCGCGGCGACACCGGCGCGCTCCAGAGCCGCCGATATGGCCACCGCCCCGAGGTCGCTTGCCGGCAGGCTGGCCAGGGCGCCGTTGAACGAGCCGACCGGGGTGCGGGCGGCGGAAACGATGACGATGTCGGACATGGCAAGGATTCCCTCATGGCGCGAGACGACGCCGGCTCGTTCAAGACTAAGCCGTGGGAACGGTCGAGCCTTAACCGCGAAAATTAGGCATGCGGGTCAAAATGTCGCTGCACTGCACAAAAGTGTCCACAGGCCGCCTAGGCTCTAGCCTTTGCTTCTCTTGCGGCGCGATAGTGCGGTACAGAAAGTGCTGGGGAGCTCTATGGCCGATACCAACGAAACGGGCGGCGATACGCCCAAGGTCGTGATCAAGAAGTACGCCAACCGGCGTCTCTACAACACCGCCTCAAGTTCCTACGTCACCCTCGATCACCTGTCGGACATGGTGAAGGAAGGGATCGACTTCGTCGTCTATGACGCGAAAACCGGCGAGGACATCACCCGCCCGGTGCTGGCGCAGATCATCTTCGACGAGGAGAGCCGCGGCGCCAGCCTGTTGCCGATCCAGTTCCTGCGCCAGCTGATCAGCTTCTACGGCGACTCCATGCAGTCCTTCCTGCCCAGCTACCTGGAGATGTCGCTGGACAGTTTCACCAAGTCGCAGGAGCGGCTGGTCAAGCAGTTCGGCGCGGGCGCCTTAGGGTCAGGCGCCGTGGGCTCCAAGGGCCCCGGCATGGCCGCCTACGAGGAGCAGGTGCGGCAGAACATGGCCATGTTCGACCGGGCCATGAAGATGTTCAGCCCGTTCAGCCTCACGCCGGGCGGGGCCGCCAGGCCGGCCGAGGCGGAAGCGCCCGCCGCGGCGGCGGCTGCCCCCGCGGCTCCCGCCGCAGAGGGAGATGAACTGTCGGCGCTTAAGCAGCAGATGGAAGCCATGCGGCGCGAGATCGACCGGATGGCTTCGAAATCTTAGGCCAGCTCTTAAGCCAACTCTAAGCAATCGGCGGCACACTCGCCGCCCATGACCGACGCCTCCGATACCGGCCGCCGCAAGACGCCCGACCGCCGCCTTGCCGAGCGGCGGGACACGGCCGCCGCGCCGCCGCCCGACCGCCGCAGCCTGGTCGTGTCCGGCCCCGCCGCCCACTCGGCCGAGAAGAGCGAGGCGTCCGGCGCCACCGCCGCCTTCGCCGCCCAACTGCTCGGCCAGCCCGGGATCAAACGGGGTCTCAAAGGCGGCCCAGAGGTGATCGACGGCGCCTGCAGCGCCTATCTGGAAACCGAATACCTGGGCTCAGGGGAACGCCGGATCCCCAAGGGCGTCATCGCCAAGCGGGAAATCTGAAAAGCCGCCCGAAGGGTTGGCGCGGCTCTTGCTTAGGGTTTCCAAGGATTAACCTTGGCGCTCGAAATGACCCGCTTTGCTATCGCCACCCGCTTTTTCGATGTCGCCGTGGTGGCGCTGATTTTCACGGTGCTCACGTAACCAAAATCGTCATCCTCGGGCTTGTCCCGAGGACCCATGGTTCAGCAACCGGATCGGCGAAGGTTCGCGCCTGGCGGAGAGATGGGCCCTCGGGACAAGCCCGAGGGTGACGTCAAATCTAGTGCGGCCCCGTCGGGTCGAAGTCGATGTCGCGCCGCGCCGAGACGATGGTGACGATGAAGCCGGCCAGGACGTCCAGCAGCACCATCACCGTGATCAGGAAAAAGGTCGAGGTGGCGAACACCGGGGCCAGCAGGAACTCGATCAGGCAGATGATGAACAGGATCATCGACAGCGAGTGATTGATGATGGCGATCCGCCGGCTCGTGGTGGATTTCAGCAGCTCGACGAACAGCACCACCAGGGAGGCGGCCAGCAGCAGGTCGCTCAATGTGACCACCCAGGCCGCGCTGGTCGGCATGTGGATCGTGAACAACGGGTTGGTCATCGCCGCCCCCGCCCCGTCGTGGCCGCTGGTGAAGGCGATCAGGTTGTAGATCAGGACCGGCAGGGCCAGCAGCGGTACGGCGGCGAACATGGTGTGATCCCCTTCCCTGGACGGCGAAGCTTAGCGCGAGATCAGCTTTCGTCCCAGCCCTGAGGATTGCGGCCACGCCGCTGCAGCCACATCACCCCGCTCATGTCGGAGAAGCTGACCCAGAGGCGGCCGAGGTTGTTGTACTTCGACACGCCCGTGGTGCGGTGGCGGTGGTTGACCGGCTCGAACGCCACCTCATAGCCCTCGCGCAGCATCATCGCCGGCAGGTAGCGGTGCAGGTGGTCGAAGAAGGGCAGGCGGAGGAAAGCGTCGCGCCGGAACACCTTCAGGCCGCAGCCGGCGTCGTTGGTCTGGTCGTTCAGCATCGCCCGCCGCGCGGCGTTGGCGATCCGCGACGCGTATTTCTTCGACAGGCTGTCCTGGCGTTTTTTCCGCTCGCCGCCGATCAGCCCCAGCCTGGCGGGACCCGCGCCAAGGCGGTCTACCAGGCGCGGGGCGTCTGCCGGGTCGTTCTGGCCGTCGCCGTCGAGGGTGACAACGATGGCGCCGCGCGCCTCCAGCACCCCGGTGCGCACGGCCCGGCTCTGGCCGGCGTTCTTGCGGTGGCCCAGCACGCGTAGCTGAGGAATGTCTGTCATGAGAGCGGTGAGGACGGCGCGGGTGGCGTCGGTGCTGGCGTCGTCGACGAAGACGATCTCAAAGGCGCGGCCCTTGAACGCCGCCGCGATCTCGCGCGCCAGGTCGGGCGCGGCGCCCTCCTCATTGTAGACCGGCACGACGATCGACACGTCCGGAGTCCTGGACGCGGTCTTCGCCTTGGCGGAGGCGGCGGATTTGGGGGCAGGGGCGCGGGCCATCACGACTCCATAGCGCAAAAGCTGGGCCAGGAAAGGTTTGTGCTAAGACCAGCCGATGCGGCTTTTTCTACAGCGCCTGACCCTCCTTGTGCGGCGTCTCGATCCCGAGGCTTGGCTGGACGCCGCCGCGCGCGGTTGGCGTGGCCCGGCCCTGGCCGCCCTGATCACCATGGTGGCCGGATCGCTCAGCCTCTTCACCCTGCCGCCCCTGGACCGGGACGAGAGCCGCTTCGCCCAGGCCACCACCCAGATGCTGGAAAGCGGCGATCTGGTGATGATCGAATTCCAGGACCAGCCGCGCTTCAAGAAGCCGGTCGGCATCCATTGGCTACAGGCGGCGGCGGTCAGCGCGGTCTCCTCACCCGAGGCGCGCGACATCTGGGCTTTCCGCCTGCCGTCCCTGCTGGGGGCGGCCCTGGCGGCGGCGGCCTGCGCCTGGGGGGCGGCGGCCTTCGTCGGCCCCCGCGCGGCGTTTCTCGCCGGGACCCTGCTGGGGGTGAGCGGCCTGCTGGCCACCGAGGCCTCGATCGCCAAGACCGACGCGGCCCTGTGCGGGGCGGTCACCCTGACCATGGCGGCGCTGGGCCGGCTCTACGGCGCCGCGCGCGGCGGGCCGCCGGCGGGGCTGTGGACGCGTGCGGCCTTCTGGAGCGGCATCGCGCTGGCGCTGCTGGTCAAGGGGCCGATCGGCCCGGCGGTGGCCCTGCTGGCCGGGCTCGCCCTCTGGGCCGCCGACCGCGAAGCCGGCTGGGCCAGGGGGCTGAAATGGGGCTGGGGCCTGCTGCTGGTGGCGGTGGTGACGCTGCCCTGGGCGGCGGCGATCACCGTGGCCACGGACGGGGGCTTCTGGGCCACCGCCGTCGGCGGCGACCTGGCGCCCAAGCTGGCGGGCGGGCAGGAGGGCCACGGCGCCCCGCCCGGCTATCATACCCTGCTGGCGCCATTCCTGATCTTCCCGGGCAGCCTGCTGCTGCCCGCCGCCGCCGTCCTTGCCTGGAAACGCCGGTCCGAGCCGGGGGTGCGCTTCGCCCTCGCCTGGCTGCTGCCGACCTGGCTTTTGTTCGAGATACTGCCGACCAAGCTGGTGCACTACACCCTGCCGGCCTACGGCGCCCTGGCCTGGCTGATGGCCGCCGCCCTGGCGGATCCCGCGGGCGCGTTCTTCAACCGCGTGACCCGCATCAGCGGCGCGGCCTTGAGCCTGTTGGCGGCCCTGCTGTTCGCCGCCATAGCCATCATCGGCCTGCGCCAGTACGGCGACCCTTCGGACACCTTCGCCGCTGTGCTGACCGCCGTGCTCTACCTGGCCGCCGGCGCGGCCGGCGCCGGACTGCTGCTGCGCGGAGCGGCGATGCGGGCGATCGCCGCCGCCGTGGTCCTGGGCGTCTTGGCGCACGGCATGCTGGCCGGCGTCCTGCTGCCCCGACTGGAGCCCCTGTGGCTGTCGAAGCGGGCCGCGGCCCTGCTGTCTCAGGCCATGCTCGATCCCAAGAGCGGCCTCACGCAAGGCCCGGTGGAGGTGGCGGGCTACGCCGAGCCAAGCCTGGTGTTCGCCCTCGGCGCCAGGACCGGGCTGGACGACGCGGCAGCGGCGGCGGCGGCCGTGGCGCATGGCCGCCCGGCCATCGTCGAACAGCGCGAGGAGGCCGGCTTCCGCGCCGCCCTGGCGGCGGCCCACTCCGGGGCGCGCAAGGTCGGATCGGTGAGCGGGGTCAACTATTCCAACGGCGACGACATGACCCTGACGGTCTACGCGCCTCTGGCCGCAAGGCCCGCGGAGCCCGTTCGGGCTCCTGTCCTAAAGTAAGACGGGCGTGACAGTAGTCAGGCCCTACGGCCGCGCACCCGCCACAGCATCGGCCGCAGCAGGGCCATGAGCAGGATCAGGGGCGTCAGCACCACCGTCAGCAGCATGGCCGGCGCGGTCTCCGCCCGCTTGAGGAAGTAGCGGATCATCCCGAAGCCCTTGTGCATCTCCACCCGCCAGGGGCTGGAATTGCTGGTGTGGCCCAGGTGCACGACCTTGGCGTTGGGCTGGAACAGCACCGCCCCGCCCTGCTTGCGGGCGCGCCAGCACAGGTCGATGTCCTCGACGTGCAGGAAATAGCCTTCGTCGAACCCGCCCAGGGCGGCGAAGTCCTCGCGCCGTGCTGCGAAACAGGCGCCGGAGATGGTCGGCATGGTCACCACGCCATCGGGCATGGCCTCGTGGTTGCGGTGGATTTCGTATTGATCCAGGCGCGGGAAGCGCCGGCTGGCCCGCGACAGGGTGATCAGGGTCGACAGGGCGCTCACCTCGCCGCGCCGCCCGCCGCGCTGCTCGCGGCCGTCGGGGTCGAGGATGCAGGCGCCGACGATGCTGCGCGGCGGCTGGCCCTCCAGGCTGTCGGCCAGGGCTTCGATACAGCCAGGCTGCAGGAAGGCGTCGGGGTTTAGGAACACCAGATAGCGCCCGCGCGCCGCGGTCATGCCCAGGTTCGCGCCCCGGGCGAAGCCGATGTTGCCATGGCCCTGCAGCAACAGCACGCGCGGCTCGATGCGCGCCAGCAGCCGCAGGCCCTCGGCCGCGGCGTCGGTGGAGCCGTTGTCGACGATGATCAGTTCGTCGACCTTCGGCTCGTCGAGCACGCAGCGGATCGCCTGCTCCAACGGCTCGCCGGTTCGATAGACCACCATCACCACCGAAACCTCCGGTTGAACGGGGACGTAATCGGCGTCGGCGACGAGGGGACGGGCGGGTTGGTTCATCAGTCCCCTATCAGATCGGGCGGCGTCACCTGACGCTTGAGCAGGGCCACGGCTTCGTCGAGCCCCAGCATTTCCTGCGCCTGACCACCCAAACGACGCAGAGCCAATGTGCGGTCCTGCGCCTCGCTCCGGCCGACCACCGCGATCACAGGGGTCTTACGCAAGCTATGTTCTCGAATTTTGTAATTTATCTTCTCGTTGCGCAAGTCGAGTTCCACCCTAACACCAGCAGCGGCAAGGGCGTCTACGACTAAGCGGGCATATTCGTCCGCCTCCGAAGTGATTGTCGCCACGACAACCTGCACGGGCGCCAGCCAGAGCGGCAGGGCCCCGGCGTAATGCTCCAAAAGTATGCCCAGGAACCGCTCCAGCGAGCCGAGGATGGCCCGGTGCAGCATCACCGGCCGGTGCTTGGCTCCGTCCTCGCCGATGTAGGACGCGTCCAGGCGCTCCGGCAGCACATAGTCGAGCTGCAGGGTGCCGCACTGCCAGGTGCGGCCGATGGCGTCCTTCAGATGGAATTCCAGCTTCGGGCCATAGAAGGCGCCCTCGTTGGCGATGCGCTCGACCTGCACCCCGGCGGCGTTGGCGGCCCGCTCCAGGGTGTCCTCGGCGATGGTCCAGGTCTCGTCGTCGCCGAACCGAAGGTCCGGACGCAGGGCCAGTTTCACCGAATGCAGCTCGACGCCGAGGTCGTCATAGACCAGGCGCAGCATCTCGATGAACTTCTTCGATTCCGCCTCGATCTGCTCGGGGGTGCAGAAGATGTGGGCGTCGTCCTGGGCCAGGCCGCGCACCCGCATGATGCCATGCAGTCCGCCGGAGCTCTCGTTGCGGTGCAGGCCGTCGAACTCGGCCATACGCAAGGGTAGTTCCCGATAGGACCGCTGGCCGTAGTTGAAGATCTGAATGTGGCCGGGGCAGTTCATCGGCTTGATGGCCAGGGTGTCGCCATCCTCCGTCGTGCAGACGAACATGTTGGCGCCGAACTTGTCCCAGTGGCCGCTCTTCTGCCACAGGCTGTGGTCGAGGATTTGCGGCGTCTTCACCTCGTCGTAGCCGCCCTTCTCCATCCGCCGCCGGATGTAGTTCTGCAGGGTGCGGTACAGGCGCCAGCCCTTCGGGTGCCAGAACACCATGCCCTTGCCCTCTTCCTGGATGTGGAAGAGGTCGAGCAGGTGGCCGATCTTGCGGTGGTCGCGCTTCTCGGCTTCCTCAAGGCGGGTCAGGTAGGCGGCCAGGTCCTCCTCGGAGGCCCAGGCCGTGCCGTAGATGCGCTGGAGCTGGGCGTTGGCCTGGTCGCCGCGCCAGTAGGCCCCGGCCAGCTTGGTCAGTTTGAACGCCTTGCCGACGTGTTTGGTGCTGGGCAGGTGGGGGCCGCGGCACAGGTCCTTCCAGGTGTCGCCCTGGTGATAGACCGTCACCGTCTCGCCGGCCGGGATGCTCTCGATGATCTCGGCCTTGTAGTGCTCGCCCATGGCCTTGAAGTCGGC
>CANJOB010000031.1 GCA_947475655.1 Caulobacterales bacterium
AACGGCCGCCCGGAAACCCGGGCGGCCGTGACTTTGCTCGTTTTCCCGCCGGGCCTGCTCGATCGGAGCCGGCCCTGGGCGGAGCTTAGAACTGCAGGGAGCGCTTGCGCGTTTCCGGCATCAGGAAGAAGCAGACCACGATGCTGATCGCCGTGAAGATCACCGGGTACCAGAGCCCGGCGAAGATATCGCCCGTGCCCGTGACGATGGCGAACACCGTGAAGGGCAGGAAGCCGCCGATCCAGCCGGCGCCGATGTGGTACGGCACCGACAGTGCGGTGTAGCGGATCCGCGTCGGGAACAGCTCGACCAGGGCGGTCGAGAGCGGCCCGTACAGGGCGGTGGCGGCCACAGCCAGGATCAGCAGCAGGCCGAACATGGCCGGCTTGTTCATCTGGGCCGGGTCGGCCTTGGCCGGATAGCCATGGGCGGCCAGGGCGGCCTTGATGTCGCCTTCCACCTTGGCCTTCACGTCCTTGCCGTCGGCGCCGGCGGCGCTGGCCGAGACGATCGAGGCGTCGCCCACATGCACCACGGCCGGCGTGCCGGCGGCGGCGGCGCGGTTCTGGTAGGAGACGCCGGTGTTGGCCAGGTAGCTCTTGGCGATGTCGCAGGACGAGGTGAACTGCGTCTTGCCCACCGGGTCGAACTGCAGGGCGCAGTCGGCCGGGTCGGCGACGACGATCACCGGCGAAGCGGCCGAGGCTGCGGCCAGGGCGGGGTTGGCCGCCTGCTGCAGCGCGTGGAAGCCCGGGAAGTAGAACAGTAGGGCGACGATCATGCCGCCGAGCATGACCGGCTTGCGGCCGATCTTGTCCGACAGGTGGCCGAAGACGATGTACATCGGCGCGCTCAGCGCCACCACGCCCATGGTCATGGCGGTGGTGGTGGCCGGGTCGACCTTCAGCGACTTCTCGAGGAAGATCTGGGTGTAGAAGAAGGCGGTGTACCAGACGGCGCCCTGGGCGCACATGACGGCGAAGAAGGCCAGCAGCACCAGCTTCAGGTTCTTCCACTTGCCGAAGGTTTCGCCGTAAACAGCCTTGACCGGACCTTTGTCCTCGGCGGCTTCGCCGCCGCCTTCGCCCTCCATTTCAGCGAAGATCGGGCTTTCGGTCATCTTCACGCGCATCCAGACCGAGACGGCCAGCAGGCCGGCCGAGGCCAGGAAGCAGATGCGCCAGCCCCAGGCGTCGAACGCCGCGTTGCCGAGCAGGGTGCGCAGCAGCAGGATGACCAGCAGGGCGGTCAGCAGGCCGATGGCGGCCGAGGTCTGAATCCAGCTCACCATGTAGCCGCGCGACGCCTGGGGCGAGTGCTCGGCGACCGAGATCGCCGCGCCGCCGTACACGCCGCCGAGCGCGAAGCCCTGGATGATGCGCATCAGGATGACGAGGATCGGGGCGATGATGCCCGCCTGGGCGTAGGTCGGCAGCAGACCGATGATGAAGGTGGCCGCGCCCATCAGCAGGACGGTGGTGAGGAAGGCGCCTTTGCGGCCGAGCTGGTCGCCGATGCGGCCGAACACCAGGGCCCCCAGGGGGCGGAAGGCGAAGCCGGCGCCGAACAGGCCCAGGGCGGCGATGTAGCCGGCGGCCGGCGGCAGGCCGGTGAAGAAGTTCCGCGCGATGACGGTGGCCAGGGTGCCGAAGATGAAGAAGTCATACCACTCGAAGGCGGTGGCGGCGGACGAGGCGCCGACGACCAGCCCCATGTTGGACTTGTGCGGCGCCTCGGGTTCAGCGCCTGCGGATTTTGTTTTGCTTGCCATGGTTCAACCTCTCAGGTGCGTTCGACGCACCGCATCTTCTGTGACGATATGTTATTCCGGGCCCAGCCAATAGCGGTGAGGCCACCCCGACGCTTGATCTCTATAGCGAAGCCTACAGCGCGGATTTCAACAAGGCTAGCGTGCTGCCGCCCCCTGTTTCAGCTTCGTATCGTTATAGGAAACGCCTCCCTTTACACACTCGGCCTGATTGCATCTTCCCAAGACCGAAGCGGGGCTGGGTTTTTCTTGTGATCGAAGCGCCGGCGCCCCGATTTCTTCTTAGCGGTAAGATGTTGGGCCGGTCCTCCGGCTGACAGAAACACTGCCGCCGTTGCAGCGGTGGCAGTGTTCCTGGTTATGGGCTTCCTACCTGCCCCGGCTCGTCAGTGACGGATCTGGTTGACCATGTTCTCGAGGTCATAGTCGTGGCACGGCGGGCTTTCGGGGATGAAGGCTTTGGGGTCCTTGTTCAGGGGGACCCGCTTGGTGTCCATCACCCACGGCTCGACCAGCACGCCGGGATCCTCGACCGTGACGTCATAGATCAAGGTGTCGCCCTCGCGGCGCAGGCGCTCGATGACGCGCTTCTGGTCGGAGGTGAAGAACCCGCCCTTGTCGAGCCAGGTCTCGTCGTTAAAGCCGACGGTGTCGATCACCAGGGTGTCGCCTTCCCACTTGCCGACGCTGTCGCCGTAGAAGGTGACGTCGATGGCCCGCACCGGGTCGTGCGGTTGGTCCATCCAGATGGTGCGGTAGTCGGCCGGCTGGGTGCCCGCGCCGGCGCCGGCGCGGTAGAAGATCAGCACCTCCTTATCCATCTGGATGATCCGCGAGGGCGGGCCGACGCGCGGGATGCCGTAGGACTGACACTTGAAGAGCGGGTCTTCCTTGTTGGTGTTCATGTCCAGGTACTGCACCCGGTCCCAGAACTCCGGCTTGTAGAGCGGACGGCTCGGAGAATCGTAGCGGTCGGTGAATTCCCCGTCGATCGACTGGTTGGTGCGGGCGTCGCACTCGAACTGGGTCGGGGCGCAGCGGCGCGAGGGGAAGATCAGGTCGAAGCCGGCGCCCTGGCTACCACCGACGTTGGGGCCGCCCCAGAAGCCGCTCAGGTCCGGCTTGCGGGTGGCCGGGGCCTGGGCCACCGCGGCGGTGGCGATCGTCGAAAGGGCGAAGGCGGCGGCCGCCGCCAGAAGCTGGATACGTCGTTGCATGACCTATTTCCTCGAGTGTTTTTCTTCGTTTGGGTTGTTGGCTGCGGATTTAACCGCTCGGGTCGCTGATCCAGCGCTGGGCCACGGTTTTCCGCATTTTCCTCAGTCCTCCGATAGGCGCCGGTCTTGCCGCCGGCGGCCTTGCCCTAGCTGGAGCGGAGGCCCGCGTCGAAATTACGGCCATCAAGGCCCCCCGCCGTTCGCGATCAGCGTTGCCGCCAAAGGCGGGCGCTTGTCAAAGGAGTTTTCCAATCCCCGGAAATCGCCCGCCGCCTGATCATAGGCCATGACACAGCGCCGATACAGCCGATCTGGTCGCAAATACGGCCCAGGTTCGGCTTCTCAGGCCGTATTTTATAACTCAGATGTGGATGGCCCGACCCATAGACCGCAAGGCGGCTTCCTGCAGGCTTTCCGACAGGGGCGGATGGGCGTGGATGATCCCGGAAACGTCCTCCAGCCGCCCGCCCATCTCCAGCAGGGCGGTCATTTCGCCGGACAGTTCCGAGACGTGGCGGCCCACCGCGGCGAATCCCAGCAGCCGGTGGTCGGCGGCGGCGGCGACCACGCGGATGAAGCCGTCGTCCTCGCCAGCCTCCATGCTAAGCGCCCGGCCGTTGGCGGCCAGGGGGAACATCGCCGTCATCACCTCGCGGCCACCGGTGGCCGCCTGGGCCGGCTGCAGCCCGACTGTGACCACCTCGGGCTCGGTGAAGCACACCGCGGGGATCGCCATCGGGGCGAAGGCGGCGCGGCGGCCGGCGATCTGCTCGGCCACCACCTCGCCCTGGGCCGAGGCCCGGTGCGCCAGCATCGGTTCGCCGGTGACGTCCCCGATGGCCCAGACGTCTTTCATGGCGGTGCGGCAATGGTCGTCGATCTTCACCGCCCCGCGCTCGATATCGACCCCCATGGCCTCCAGCCCATAGCCGGTCAGGCGCGGGCGGCGGCCGACCGTGACCAGCACCTTGTCGGCGGGGATGGTGTGCCGCGCGCCGGATGAATCCTCGATCTGCAGGGCGCCGCTCTTGAAGCCTATGGCCTTGCAGCCCAGACGCACCTCTACCCCCGCCCGCGCCAGGGCCTTGGCTATCGGAGCGCTCAAGGCCTCGTCGTACTGCGGCAGGATGCGGTCCTGGAACTCGATCACCGTGACCTGGGCGCCCAGCTTGCGGAACGCCGTCCCCAACTCCAGGCCGATGTAGCCGGCGCCGACCACCGCCAGACGCTCTGGGATGCGGGTCAGGTTCAGGGCCTCTGTCGAGGACAGGATATCGCCGCCGAACGGCAGCCCGGGCAGGTTGACGGCTTCCGATCCGGTGGCCAGCACCACATGCTGAGCATGGATGGTCAGGGGTTTTCCGCCGGCCTGCGCCACGGCGCAGGTCTTGGCGTCGGTGAAGGTCGGCCAGCCCTCGATCCGCTTGACCCTGTTCTTCTTCAGCAGGGCGGCGACGCCGGAGCTCAGACGGTCGACGATGCCGTCCTTCCACCGCACGGTCTTGGAAAAATCGATGCTCGCCTTGCCGGTCGTGCTGATACCCAGCGGGTTTTCGCCCTCTGCCCGGTGCGCGGCCTCGAACTGGGCCGCGGCGTGGATGACGGCCTTCGACGGGATGCAGCCGCGGGTCAGGCACACCCCGCCCAGGCGCTCGCCCTCGACCAGGCTGACCTGCAGGCCCAGCTGCCCGGCGCGGATGGCGGCGACATAGCCGCCCGGGCCGCCGCCGACGATCAGGACCTGAGTCTCGAAGCGTTCGCTCACGCGGGCTCCACAAACAGCAGGGCCGGGCATTCCAGCAGGATCTTGATGCGCTGGACGAACTCCGCCGCCTCGTAGCCGTCGATAATGCGGTGATCGAAGGAGGAAGAGAGGTTCATCATCCTGCGCACCACCACCTGGCCGCCGACGACGGCGGGGCGCTCGACGATGCGGTTGGGGCCGATGATCGCCACCTCCGGCCGGTTGATCACCGGGGTGTGCGCCAGGCCGCCCAGCGGGCCCAGGCTGGTGATGGTGATGGTCGAGCCGCTCAGTTCGTCCCGAGCGGCCTTGCCGGTCCGCGCGCCGTCGGCCAGGCGGCTGATCTCCTGCGAGGCCTGCCACAGGTCGAGGGATTCGGCGTGGCGCAGCACCGGCACGATCAGGCCGGCCGGCGTCTGGGTGGCGATGCCGACGTCGACGCCGGCATGGCGATGCACCTCGCCCGCCTCGTCGTCGTAGGTCGCGTTCATCTGCGGGAAGTCGGTCACCGCCTTGACCACGGCGCGGACGAAGAAGGGCAGGACGGTCAGTTTCGGCCGCCTGCCGCCGTAGGTCGCGTTGAGCCGGGCGCGCAGGGTCTCCAGCTCGGTCATGTCGACCTCCTCCACATAGGAGAAGTGCGGGATGCGCTGTTTCGACAGGGCCACCTGGTCGGCGATCTTGCGGCGCAGGCCCATGACCTTGATCACCTCCACGCCTTCGCGACGGGCCAGGCCGGACGAGGCGGGCGCGGCCGAGGCGCCGCCGGCGACAAAGGCTTCCAGGTCCTCATACGTGACGCGGCCGGCCGGGCCGGAGCCGGGCACGAACTGCAGCTTGACGCCCAGCTCCTGCGCCCGGCGGCGGACGGCGGGGGAGGCCAGGGGCGCGGCCTGGCCGGTGAAGCCCTGGGCGGCGGGGCGTGGGGCGGGGGCGGGCGCGGCGGCAGGCGTTGGCGCGGGGGCGGCCGCCTGGACGGGCTCGGGCGGGCGCGCGTCCTGGGTCTTGCCGTCGGTGGTGTCGAACACCACCACCACCGAGCCGATCGCGGCGGGAACGCCGATCTGGCCGTTCAGCGACACGACCTTGCCGGTGACCGGGCTGGTGATCTCCACCGTGGCCTTGTCGGTCATGACGTCCATCAGCGGGGCGTCTTCCTGCACCATGTCGCCAACGGCCACATGCCAGGTGACAATCTCGGCCTCGGTGATGCCTTCGCCGACATCGGGAAGCTTGAAATTGAAACCGGCCATCGTCAGCCCTCCATGACTCGCTTGAGCGCCGCGGCGACGCGGTCGGGGCCTGGGAAATACTCCCATTCGAACAGGTGCGGATAGGGGGTGTCCCAGCCAGTGACCCGTTCGATCGGCGCCTGCAGGTGATAGAAGCAGTGCTCCTGCACCAGGGCCGACAGTTCGGCGCCGAAGCCGCTGGTGCGGGTGGCCTCGTGCACGATGACGCAGCGGCCGGTGCGGGCGACCGACTCCGTGATCGCGTCGATGTCCACCGGCCACAGGGTGCGCAGGTCGATGATCTCGGCGTCGACGCCGGACTGCTCCGCCGCCGCCAGGGAGACATGGACCATGGCGCCATAAGCCAGGACGGTGACGTCCCGCCCCTCGCGCACCGTGGCCGCCTTGCCGAGCGGGATCTTATAATATTCCGATGGGGTCTCGCTGGCCGGGTGCTTGGCCCAGGGCTGCATCGGCGCGTCGTGGCGGCCGTCGAACGGGCCGTTATAGAGGCGCTTGGGCTCAAGGAAGATCACCGGATCGTCGTCCTCGATGGCGGCGATCAGCAGGCCCTTGGCGTCATAGGGCGTGGATGGGACCACCACCGTCAATCCGGCGACGTGGGTGAACAGGCCCTCGGGACTCTGGCTGTGGGTCTGGCCGCCGAAGATGCCGCCGCCATAGGGGGTGCGCACCGTGATCGGCGAGATGAACTGCCCGGCCGAGCGGTAGCGCAGCCGCGCTGCTTCCGAGATCAGCTGGTCGATAGCCGGGTAGATGTAGTCGGCGAACTGAATCTCCACCACGGGCCTAAGCCCATAGGCGCCCATGCCGACAGCCGCCGCCACCAGCCCGCCCTCGGTGATGGGGCCGTCGAAACAGCGGGTCAGGCCGTACTTCTTCTGCAGCCCGTCGGTGACCCGGAACACCCCGCCGAAATAGCCGACGTCCTCGCCGAAGATCAGCACGTCGGGATCGCGGTCCAGCAGGTTGTCGAGCGCCGAGTTTAGCGCCTGGATCATGGTCATGGACGGCATGTCAGACTCCCGCCTGCTGGCGCTGGCGGATCAGGTGCCAGGGCATGTCCTTGTAGACGTCGTCGAACATGCTGGCGGGGCTGAGGCGTGGGCCCGAGCCGAGCACCCCCATGGCCTCGGCCTCCTTGCCGGCGGCGGCGATCTTGGCCAGCGCTTCCGCCTCCAGCGCATCATAGTCGGCCGGCGACCAGCCGCCGAGCGTCTCCAGGTGCGCCTGCAGGCGCGCCACCGGGTCGCCGAGCGGCCAGGCCTTGGCCTCGTCGGCGGGGCGGTACTTGCTGGGGTCGTCGCTGGTGGAGTGCCCCTCGGCCCTGTAGGTGACCAGTTCGATCAGGGTGGCGCCCAGGTTGGCGCGCGCCCGCTGCGCCGCCCAGGCGGTCACCGCGTAGACGGCCAGGAAGTCGTTGCCGTCGACCCGCAGGGACGGCACGCCATAGCCCAGGCCGCGCGCGGCGAAGGTGGTCTGTTCGCTGTTGGCAATGCCCTGGAAGCTGGAGATGGCCCACTGGTTGTTGACGACGTTCAAGATCACCGGCGCGCGGTACACCGCGGCCAGGGTCAGGGCGTAGTGGAAGTCGCCCTCGGCGGTGGAGCCGTCGCCGATCCAGGCGGCGCTGATGCGGTCGTCGCCCTTATAGGCGGATGCCATGGCCCAGCCGACGGCCTGGCTGAACTGGGTGCCGACATTGCCCGAGATGCTGAAGAAGCCGTATTCGCGGTCGGAATAGAACACCGGCATCTGGCGGCCTTTGAGCGGGTCGCCGGTGTTGGAATAGACCTGGCACATCATCCGCGCCGGCGGGCAGCCGCGGGCCAGCAGCAGCCCCTGCTGGCGATAGGTCGGGAAGCACATGTCCTCGGCGTGCAGGGCCAGGGCCTGGGCCACGGCCACCGCCTCCTCGCCGCGGCTCTTCATATTGAATGAGGTCTTGCCCTGCCGCTGGGCGGCGAACATGCGGTTGTCGTAGGTGCGGGTCAGCAGCATGGCGCGCAGGCCCTCGACCAGCAGCTCACGGTCGATCTTCGGCGCCCAGGGGCCGACGGCCTTGCCCTTGTCGTCCAGCACCCGGACCAGATCGAAGGCCAGGTCGCGCATCGCCGCCGCAGGGCTGTCGGTTTCGGGGCGCCGGGCGGCGCCGGGGGCGGGCAGGACCAGTTTGGAGAAGTCGGGCGGATCGCCGGGCCGGCCCAAGGGCTGGGGGATGTGCAGGGCCAGCGGCTGACTGTTGCGGCGTTTCATTTCGCGTCTCCGGCCGGAGCGCAGTGAATCTGCAGCACCGCGAACAGCGCCCGGGCGCGGCTGACGAACTGGGCGCAGATCCGGCCGTCCGCCCTCAGGCGCATGGCGACCCTCAGGCCCGGGCCGTCCGCGTGGGCGGTCAGGCGATGCGGGGTGATGCCGTACATCGCCAGCAGGGTGAGGATGCGGGCCAGGTCGCCCGAACCGCCTTGGGTGTCCAGGTCGACGTCGAACCAGGCCCGGCCGGGCTCAAGATGGTCGGGGGCCGGATAGACGCCGTCGGTGTCCGGCCCGCCTTGCGGCTGCGCTTGGGGTGTCACGATCCGGCCTCCCGCTGGTTTGTGGAAGCCTACCGCCGTCGCCGGCTTATTTTTTTTTCGAAATTTGAGCTAAAGTGGCAATATACGAGATAATTATTCGTCTGGATCTTGAATATGTATGAATTAGACGAAGCCGACCGCCGCCTGCTTCGCGCCATGCAAAGTGATAGCAGCCGGTCGAGCACTGACCTGGCGGAGATCGTCGGCCTGTCGCAGCCGACCTGCTGGCGGCGGCTGCAGAAGCTGCGCGAGAGCGGCTACATCCAGCGCGAAGTGGCGGTGCTGGACCGCGAACTGCTCGGCTTCGGCGCCCAGGTCTTCGCCCTGGTGAAGCTGACCACGGTGGGCCGCGCGAACCTGGCCGGATTCGCCGAGGCCATCCGCGCCCTGCCGGAGGTGGTGGAGTGCCACGTGCTCATGGGCAGCGCCGACTTTCTGCTGAAAATCATCACCCGCGACATCCACGCCTATGAGCGGTTCTTCTTCGAGCGCCTGTCCAGCCTGGACGGGGTGCAGGATATCACCTCGTCGGTGGCCCTATCGGAGATCAAGCCGCCGACCGGCGTGCCGATCTAGGGGTCGCGCCCCGCCAAAGTGGGAACCGGTTTGGCGAGGAGGATGCGTCCAAACAAGGACTCTAGTGCGGAAGCAGGAGCGCGCGGTTGGCCTCCACCAGCTCGAACAGCCAGCGGCGCACGGTCTTGACCCGGGCGGTGTCGGTGACCTCGGCGTGGGTGCTGACCCAGAACCGGCGCGTCAGCCGCACCTTGTCGGGCAGGACGGGGGTCAGGCCTTCGGCCAGGAAACAGGGCAGGACGCCGACGCCGCCGCCGGCGCGGATCACCTCCTGCTGGGCGCGGATGGAGGAACTGGCCAGGCTCGGGCGCAGCTGGGCGCTGATCTCCTCCAGGTAACGCAGTTCCGGCGCGTAAATCAGGTCATCGACGTAGCCGACGATGTCGTGACCGGTCAGGGCCTGGACGGATGCCGGCGTCCCGGCGCGCTTCAGGTAGGCCGGGGCGGCGTACAGCATCAGCTGGTAGTCGGTCAGCGGCTCGACGAACAGGCGCGCGTCGGCGGGGGCGCTGAGGGTGACCGCCATGTCCACCTCCCGCCGGGTCGGCGACAGGAAGCCTGAGGAGTTGGAGGCTAGTTCCACCCGCAGGCCGGGCCGTTGCGATCGAAGCGCCGGCAGGGCCGGGGCGAGTATGGCGGTGCCGAACCCCTCCGAGGCGCTGATCCGCACCGCGCCCCCGACCACGTCGTCCTCCCCGGTCCGAGCCGCGGCCAGCATGGCGGTCTCGGCGTCCAGCGCCGTCTCCATCAGCCGGGCGCCGGCCGTGGTCAGCTGCAGCCCGGAGGCCGAGCGGACCAGCAGGGTGCATTTCAGCGCCGATTCCAGACGGAAAATACGCCGCCCCACGGTGGCGGGATCAATGCCCAGCTTGCGCGCCGCAGCGGTCAGCGAACCCGACCGCGCGGCGGTCAGGAAGATCTTCAGGTCGTCCCAGTCGAACATGGTCTGCAAAATTTCGCCCAGCGGCACGCAAGTTTGCAATACAGCCATTGCATCGTCGATGGTAGCTCGATGCCACTGTTAGGTAGGGAACTCAGATGCAAGACATTCGTCACTTCGTGAATGGCGCGGCCTTCGAAGGCGGGTCGGGCCGCTTTGGCGACGTCTTCAATCCCAACACCGGCGAGGTGGAATCCCGCGTGCAGCTGGCCACAGCGGCCGAGCTCGACGCCGCCGTGGCCGCCGCCGCCCTGGTCCAGCCGGCCTGGGCGGCCGTCAATCCCCAGCGCCGGGCGCGGGTGATGTTCGAGTTCAAGCGGCTGGTCGAGGCCAATATGGAGGAGCTGGCGCTGATCCTCTCCTCGCAGCACGGCAAGGTCATCGCCGACTCCAAAGGCGACATCGTCCGCGGCCTGGATGTGATCGAATTCGCCTGCGGCATCCCCCATGCCCTCAAGGGCGAATACACCGAAGGCGCGGGTCCCGGCATCGACGTCTATTCCATGCGCCAGGCGCTGGGCGTGGTCGCCGGCATCACCCCGTTCAACTTCCCTGCCATGATCCCGATGTGGATGTTCGGCGTGGCCATCGCCTGCGGCAACACCTTCATTCTCAAACCGTCGGAAAAGGACCCCGGCGTGCCGGTCCGCCTGGCGGAACTGTTCATGGAGGCCGGCGCCAACCTCGGCATGGACCTCAAGGGCGTGCTCAACGTGGTGCACGGAGACAAGGCGGTGGTCGATGCCATCCTGGCCAATCCGACCATCAGCGCTGTCAGCTTCGTCGGCTCGTCCGACATCGCCCAGTATGTCTACGCCACCGGCACCGCCAACGGTAAGCGCGTCCAGGCCATGGGCGGCGCCAAGAACCATGGCGTCGTCCTGCCCGACGCCGACCTCGACCAGGTGGTGAAGGACCTTTCCGGCGCGGCCTTCGGCTCGGCCGGTGAGCGTTGCATGGCCCTGCCCGTCGTTGTCCCGGTCGGCAAGGCCACCGCCGACGAACTGCGCAAGCGCATGGTCGCCGAAATCGAGAGCCTCCGCGTGGGAATCAGCACCGATCCGCAGGCGCACTATGGGCCGGTGGTCAGCGCCGCCCACCGCGACAAGATCGCCGACTACATCCGTATCGGTGAGGCTGAGGGCGCCGAACTGGTGGTCGACGGCCGCGGCTTCTCGCTGCAGGGCTACGAGAAGGGCTTCTTCATCGGCCCGTCGCTGTTCGACAACGTCAAGAAGGGCATGCGGACCTACCAGGAAGAGATCTTCGGCCCCGTGCTGCAGATCGTCCGCGCCGAGACCTTCGAGGAGGCGCTGAGCCTGCCGTCCGAGCACCAGTACGGTAACGGCGTCGCCATCTTCACCCGCGACGGCGCGGCGGCGCGCCAGTTCGCCTCCCGTGTCAACGTCGGCATGGTCGGCATCAATGTGCCGATCCCGGTGCCGGTCGCCTATCACACCTTCGGCGGCTGGAAGCGCAGCGCGTTCGGCGACACCAACCAGCACGGCATGGAAGGGGTGAAGTTTTGGACCAAGGTCAAGACCATCACCTCGCGCTGGCCCGAAGGCGCGGTCACCGGAAATTCCTTCGTCATCCCGACCATGGCTTAAGCGGCGGCCTGCCGGGGTGACGCCATGAACTTCGAATTGACCTCCGACCAACTGGCGATCCAGGACATGGCCGCTGCCTTCGCCCGCGACCGCTTCGCGCCGTTCTCGGCCGAGTGGGACCGCAAGAAGTTCTTCCCGGTCGACACGCTTCGCGAGGCGGCGGCGCTGGGCTTTGGCGGCATCTACATGAGCGAGGAGGTCGGCGGCATCGGCCTTGGCCGGGTCGAGGCCTCGCTGATCTTCGAGGCCCTGTCCTACGGCGACATCTCGATGGCGGCCTTTCTGTCGATCCACAACATGGCGTCGTGGATGGTCGACCGGTTCGGGTCGGAAGAGTTGCGCCAGCGGTTCGGCCCAGGGCTTTCCAGCATGGAACTGATCGCCTCCTACTGCCTGACCGAACCCGGCGCCGGATCGGACGCCGCCAACCTGTGCACCAGCGCGAAGCTGGACGGTGACAGCTATGTCTTGAACGGCTCCAAGGCCTTCATCTCCGGCGGCGGCCATTCCGACGTCTATGTGGTGATGGCGCGCACCGGCGCGGACGGTCCCAAGGGCATATCCGCCTTCGTGGTCGAGAAGGACGCACCGGGCCTGTCGTTCGGGGCGCAGGAACACAAGATGGGCTGGAACGCCCAGCCGACCGCGGCGGTGATCTTCGACGATTGCCGCATCCCCGCCGCCAACCGCATCGGCGCCGAGGGCGAGGGCTTCAAGATCGCCATGGCGGGCCTCGACGGCGGGCGCATCAACATCGCTTCCTGTTCGCTCGGCGGCGCATCGTTCGCCTTCGACACGGCGGCCGCCTATGTCGAGACGCGCCAGCAGTTCGGCAGACCCTTACGCGACTTCCAGGCGGTGCAGTTCAAGCTGGCCGACATGGCGACCGAGCTAGAGGCCTCGCGCCTGATGGTCCGCGCCGCCGCCGCCGCGCTGGACGCCAAGCGGCCCGACGCCACCAAGCGCGCCGCCATGGCGAAGCGCTTCGCCACCGACGCCGCCTTCCAGATCGCCAACGACGCTTTGCAGTTGCACGGCGGCTACGGCTATCTGCAGGACTATCCGCTGGAGCGGGTGGTGCGCGATCTGCGGGTTCACCAGATTCTCGAAGGCGCCAACGACATCATGCGGGTCATCATCGCCCGCGAACTGGCGCGGCCATGAGCGAACCGGACTTGATCTTCCGTATCGAAGGCGGCGTCGGCCGCATCAGCCTAAACAGGCCGCTGGCGATCCATGCGCTGACCCACGGCATGTGCCAGGCAATGCTCGCTGCCCTTGTGGCCTGGAAGGCCGACCCGGCGGTGCGGCTGGTGATGATCGACCACGCCAGCGGACGCGGTTTCTGCGCAGGCGGTGACATCCGGATGCTGGCCGAGAGCGGCTACGGCGACGGGCGCGAAGGGGCGGCGTTCTTCCACCTTGAGTATCAGCTCAACCACCTGATGTTCGTGTACCCAAAACCGATCGTGGCCTTCGTCGACGGCATCGTCATGGGCGGCGGCGCCGGCATCAGCCTGCCGTGCCCGTTCCGCGTCGCCACCGAGCGCACCACCTTCGCCATGCCGGAGACGGCGATCGGGCTGTTCCCGGACGTTGGCGGCAGCTGGCACCTGACGCGATTGCCGAAGCGGGCAGGGTGGTGGCTGGGCCTGACCGGCGCACGCATCAAGGCGGCCGACAGCGCACGGCTCGGCCTGACCACCCACACCGTCGCCTTCGACGCTCTCGACGCTCTCAAGGCGGCGATCTGCGAAAATCCCGCCGCGCTGGAATCCCTGCTCGCCGCCGCGGACACACCGCCTGGCCCGGCGCCGGTGGACGAACATCTGGCCGAGATCGAACAGGCCTTTTCCACGGACTCCATCGAGGACGTCATCGCCGCGCTTGAGGCCGGATCGCCTTGGGCGCAGGAACAGGCGACCGTTGTGAAGACGCGCTCGCCGCAATCGATGAAAGTCACCTGGCGGCTGTTGGCGGCGGCCGCCGCCGCCGCGGATTTCGCCGACGTGATGCGCCTGGAATACCGCGTCTCCAGCCGCATCATCCGCACCCATGATTTCCTGCAGGGCGTGCGCGCGGCGATCGTCGTCAAGGACAACGATCCGCGCTGGTATCCGCCGACGCTGACGGACACGCCCGACGCGGCGATAGACCGCTTGCTCGCCGACTTGCCGCCCGGGCAGGAGTGGACGCCGCTGAAACCCTAGGAGCCGGAACATGACCAAGATCGCATTCATCGGCGTCGGCAACATGGGCGCCGGTATGGCGGCGAACCAGGCCAAGGCCGGGCGGGCCGTGAAGGTGTTCGACCGGTCGGCTCAGGCTGTGGCCCGCGCGGCCGAAATGGGCTGCGCCGCCGCGCCGTCGATCGCCGAGGCGGTCAGCGACGCGGATGTGGTCATCACCATGCTGCCGGCCGGCCAGCATGTCCGCGCGGTCTACGCCAAGGACGTCCTGCCGAACGCGCGCAAGGGCGCGCTGCTGATCGACTGCTCGACCATCGACGTCGAAAGCGCCCGCGCCGTGGCGGCCCAGGCGGAGGCGGCGGGCTTCCGCTTCGCCGACGCGCCGGTGTCGGGCGGGATCATGGCCGCCGACGCGGGGACCCTGGCGTTCATGATCGGCGGCCGCGAGGCGGATGTCGCCGACGTCAAGGCGGCGCTGGAGCCGATGGCGCGCGTGGCCACCTATGCCGGCGACCACGGCGCGGGGCAGGCCGCGAAGATCTGCAACAATATGCTGCTGGGCATCAGCATGCTGGGGACCTGCGAAGCCTTCGCCCTGGCCGAGAAGCTGGGCCTCGATGCGCAGCGCTTCTTCGAGATCGTCACCGGCGCGTCCGGCAACTGCTGGTCGGTCAGCGCCTATTGCCCGGTGCCGGGGGTAGGCCCGCAGACGCCGGCCGACCGCGGGTACGAGGGCGGGTTCGCCGCCGCCATGATGCTGAAGGACCTCAAGCTGGCCCAGCAGGCGGCGGCCGCCGCGGGAGGGGCGACGCCGCTTGGCGCCCTGGCCGAAGCCCAGTACGCGCTGTTCGCCAACCTGGGCTACGCCGGAAAGGACTTCTCCGGCGTCATCCAGATGATGCGCGGCCGTCTCGACGAGCTGTCCGCCTAACGCAACGCCGCCAGGAGATTCGCGCGATGACCTATGAGAACATCCTCGTCGAGACCGCGTCCGACGGCGCCGACGGCGTGCTGTTGATCCGCCTCAACCGGCCGCAGGCGCTGAACGCGCTGAACTCGGCCTTGCTGGCGGAGATCGGCGCGGCCCTGGGCGCCGCCGCCAATGACGACTCGGTCGGCTGCGTGGTGATCACCGGTTCGGCCAAGGCTTTCGCCGCCGGCGCCGACATCAAGGAGATGTCGGACAAGTCCTATGCCGAGATGTTCAAGAGCGATTTCTTCGGCGGGGCGACGGCGCCGATCGCCGCCTTCCGCAAGCCGATCATCGCCGCGGTGGCCGGATACGCCCTGGGCGGCGGCTGCGAGCTGGCCATGGCCTGCGACTTCATCATCGCCGCCGACACCGCCAAGTTCGGCCAGCCGGAGATCACGCTCGGCGTGGCGCCCGGCATCGGCGGCACCCAGCGCCTGACCCGCCTGGTCGGCAAGTCCAAGGCCATGGACATGATCCTGACCGGCCGGATGATGGACGCGGCCGAGGCCGAGCGCTCGGGCCTGGTCAGCCGCATTGTCCCCGCCGACGATCTGATCGCCGACGCCATCGCCACGGCCAAGAAGATCGCCGGCATGTCGTCGCTGGCGGCGATGATGAACAAGGAGCTGATCAACGCCGCCTACGAGACGCCGCTGGCCCAGGGGCTGCGGCTGGAGCGGAGGCTGTTCCACTCACTGTTCGCGTTCGACGACCAGAAGGAAGGCATGCAGGCCTTCGTCGAGAAGCGCGCCCCCGACTTCAAGGGCCGCTGATCCGTCACACCAGGCCGGTGGCGTAGTGGAGGCCGATGACGAAGAACACCGCCGCGGTCTTGATCAGTGTGATGGCGAAGATGTCCTTGTAGGCTTGGCGGTGGGTCAGGCCGACGACAGCCAGCAGGGTGATCACTGCCCCGTTGTGCGGCAGGGTGTCCATCCCGCCGCAGGCCATGGCGGCCACGCGGTGCAGCACCTCCGGCGGTATGCCCGCCGCCACGCCGCGCGCCAGGAACTGATCGCCCAGCGCCGCCAGCGAGAGCGAGAGGCCGCCCGCGCCTGAGCCGGTCACCCCGGCCAGGGTGGTGATGGTCACAGCCTGGTTGACCAGCGGATCGGGGATCGCGGCCATGGCGTTGCGGATGGCGTTGAAACCGGGCAGGGCGGCCATCACCGCGCCGAAGCCGAACTCCGACGCGATGTTGATCGAGGCCAGCATGGCGCCGCCCACCGCCGCCTTCGAGCCGTCGGAGAACAGGGCGCGGATCGGCCGCCAGCCGAGCAGGACCGTGACCAGGCAGCCGAGCATGAGCGCCGCTTCCACCGCCCAGATGCCGGTGACGGCGGGGATGGAAACGTTCAGCGGCGCCTTGAGGCCCGGTAGGTCGACCACGGCGCTGGAGCCATAGAATGCGGGGATAGCCTGGGTCAGGATGAAATTCGCCACCAGGGTGGTGATGAGGGGCAGGAAGGCCAGGTAACCGTTGGGCAGGCGCTCCACCGCGCCGATGACCGGCTCGTTGGTGTGGCCCTCGCCATAGCCTTCGTCGCCCGCCGCGCGGCGACGCCACTCCAGGAACGTCAGGCCCGCCGCCAGAATCGCCGCTCCGCCCACCAGCCCCAGCATCGGCGCGGCCCAGGCGGTGGTGTTGAAGAAGGTGGTGGGGATGATGTTCTGCACCTGCGGCGAGCCGGGCATGGCGTCCATCGAGAAGGTGAAGGAGCCCAGCGCCATGCTGGCCGGCAGCAGGCGTTTGGGAATGTCGGCCTGGCGAAACAGCACCGCGGCCAACGGGTAGACGGTGAACACCACCACGAATACCGACACCCCGCCGTAGGTCATCAGGGCGCACATCAGAACCGTGGCCAGGATGGCGCGCTTGGGCCCGACAAGGCGGACGATCTGGATGGCGATGGCGGCGGAGAGGCCTGCCATCTCCATCAGCTTGCCGAACAGCGCTCCGAGCAGGAAGACCGGGAAATAGGTGCGCAGGAACCCGGCCATGGCGTCGAGGAACACGCCGGAGAAGACCGGCGCCACCAGGGCGGGCGAGGTGAACAGGATCGCCAGCAGGGCGCAGATCGGCGCCATCAGGATGACGCTGAAGCCGCGATAGGCGGTGAACACCAGCAGGCCCAAGGCCGCCAGGATGACGATAACCCCCAATGTCCCCTCCCCAGGTCGCTTGTGGCTGGGCTTGATTATACCGGGCGGCCCGTCCGCGTCCGCATGAAATCGTCGCGCCGCGCGCCGCGGCGCGCTGCAAATACGCAGGGTGGAAGTCTAAAATTGCAGTGCCCGCGCAGGTTTCGGCGTGACAGCCTTTCAAGAACCGGAAAACGAGCGCCCAATAAGAAAAAATGGGGGAGGCCCAGATGACCAATCGACGCAAACACCTGCTGGCGGCTGTGGCCGGGCTCGCCCTGGCGTCAGTCTTTACCGCCGCGGCGGCCCAGACGGCGGCTATCCCGCGCACGCCTGCCGGCAAGCCTGACCTGAGCGGCATGTGGGGCCGCGCCGGCAGCGCGCCCGGGTTCAGCGACAAGCAGTTCGAGTTCGAGGCGATCTTCCCCTCGCGCCGCTGCGCCCCGACCCAGCCCGACTGCACCCCGCAGACCAACCAGGGGATCGACGGCGAGTTCACCGCCCGCGCCAGCGCCAACCGGCCGCTCTACAAGCCGGAATTCTGGGACAAGGTGCAGTTCCTCGACATGAACACCAACCAGGAGGACCCGCTGTTCGCCTGCCAGCCCTACGGGGTGCCGCGTGTGGGGCCGCCCGCCAAGATCATCCAGTCGGAGAAGGAAATCGCCTTCCTTTACCGGGCCGGAATCGCCGACACCAAGCCGGCCGACTACCGCGTCATCCCCATCGACGGGCGGCCGCACGATCCGATCCGTTCGCTGGATGTGACCTTCTACGGCGACAGTGTCGGCAAGTGGGATGGCGACGTTCTGGTGATTGATTCAGTCGGCTTCAACGACCTGACCTGGCTAGCCTCCGGCGGCTATTTCAGCTCCGACCAGAAACACACCATCGAGCGGCTCTGGCGCGAGGGCGACACCCTGGTCTACCAGGTCACCGTCGACGACCCCGGGGTGCTGGTGCAGCCCTGGGTGATGGATGCCCAGCGCGTGGCGCTGGATACTTCTCCGGAGGCCTACCTGGCCGAGGGCCAGCCCTGCAAGGACTACGACCGCGAGAACATGTCGAGCCAGATCCGCCACTAGCGGTGGGAGGAGCAGTCATGAGCGATCCGATCGTCGAGGACGGGCGCCCGCGGGCCCATCACGACCTGGGCGGCGTCCCGCGTTTCCTGTGCGAGGAGATCGACACCGAGCCGCACGTGCTGACCGATTTCGACCGCGAGGTCGACGCCCTGCGCCAACTGCTGTCGTCCAAGGGATTGATGAGCGTCGATGAGCTTCGCCGCGGCATCGAGGAAATCCCTGAGGAGACCTACCTGCGGCTCAGCTACTACCAAAAATGGATGCGTTCGATCACCGCGACCCTGATCCGCAAGGGCGTGTTCACGGCCGACGAGATCGCCGCACGGCTGGTGGCGCCATGACTTTGAAGGCCGGCGCCCTGGTGAGGATCAAGGACGAATGGCCCGAGGCGCTCGGCCCCGTGCACTGCCGCACGCCGCACTATGTGCGGGGCAAGGCGGGAACCGTGGTGCGCCATCTGGGCGACTTTCCCGACCCCGGCGACATCGCCTTTGCGCGCGAACCTGCCCTGCGCCGGCTCTACCATGTCGCCATTCCGCTCGACCGCCTGTGGCCGGAGGAGCCGCAGGGCGAACTGGTCATCGAAATCTACGACCACTGGCTGGAGCGCGGCGCGTGAGCGTGCTCGAAGCCGACAGCGAGATGCTCTACGCCGCCGTGAGCGGGCTGCTGGCCGAACGCGGGCTGGTGACAAAGGCCGAGATTCTCGAGCGGATGGCGGTGACGGACGCCGCCTCGCCCGCGCTGGGCGCCGCCATGGTCGCACGCGCCTGGACCGATCCGGCCTATGCCGACCTGCTGGTCGCCGACGGGACCGCCGCCGCGGAGGAGGTGGGGGTGATGATGCGCGGCCTGCCGCCGCTCGGCGTGCTGCGCAACGAGGCGTTGCTGCACAACCTCGTCGTCTGCACCCTGTGCAGCTGCTATCCGCGCGCGGTGCTCGGCTATCCGCCGTTCTGGTTCAAGTCGCCGGCCTACCGGGCCCGCACGGTGCGCGACCCTCGCGGGGTGCTGGCCGACTGGGGCACGGTCATCGGCGAGGATGTGCGCATCCGCGTCGTCGACTCCACCGCCGACTATCGCTGGATGGTGCTGCCGATGCGCCCCGCCGGCACGCAAGGCTGGTCGCAGGAGCGCCTGGCCTCGATCATCAGGGCCAGCGACATGATCGGCGTCACGGTCCCCACGGCGGAGACCGTCCGAGAACCTACTTAAGGCGGTCGGCGATCTTGGCCGCGCCGGCCTGGGCGCACAGTTCGTCCTGCTCCGAGGCAGCGCCGCCGACGCCAATCGCGCCGACCACCACGCCGCCGACCATCAGCGGCACGGCGCCCTGGTGCGCCAGCTCGTCCGGCTGGGCGCGCACCTGGGCGGCGTAGGCGGGATCCTTCTTCGCCCGCGCCTGAGCGAGGCCGGAGGTGGTGCCGGAGCGGACCGAATTGACCGCCTTCCAGGCCGAGGACTGCACGGCGATCTGCGGCGCGCCGTCCGCGGCCAGGGTCGCGCGGGTGACGCCGCCGGAATCCACCACGCTGGCGGCGATCTTGAAGCCCTTGGCCATGCACGACCCCACCGCCTCGCGCGCCGCTTCCAGCGCCAGATCGTAGCCGGGCCCGCGCTTGGGCGGGGCGAAGGCGGCCGGGGCGGTCTTGGGCGTCGGCGTCTCCACCGCCACGGCGGCCTGGGCGAACAGAACGGCGCCGGCTGAGAGGAGGATGAGGGTGCGGTTCATGGCGTTTTCCCTGCGGTTTTCTTGCCGGCATAGAACAGGCTTTGGCGGATCGACACCAGGAAATTGCCGCGCGCCCGGCCCCGGCATAGTCTCGTTTCCAAGCAGACGTCCGGGGAGGGCAGACCATGCACCGCGCAATCATGATTATCGGCCTAGCCGCCGTGGCCTCGACAGCCGCGGCCCAGGGCGGCCGCTCGGTCAGCCAGGGCCGGGGGACGGCCGATATCGCCAACGTCTATGATTGCCCCACCGCCGAAGAGCGGCCCAGCCCAGTGGGCAAGGTCACCTCGCGGGACGGCAAGGTGTGGACCATGCCGGCGGTCAACAACTTCGCCAGCGGCCCGCGCGCCGCCGACCTCTACAACGAATGCACCAACGCCAAGCCCGCCAGCTTGGCGCAGGTCCCGCAGTCCCCGGTGGTGGAGGTGGACGCCGACGGCGAAGTCATCACCGGCTACCTGATGGCCGACAACTATTTCGAGCTCTATGTTAACGGCAAGCTGGTGGCGGTCGACGCCACGCCGTTCACCCCGTTCAACTCGGCGGCGGTGCGTTTCAAGGCCAAGCGGCCGGTCAGCTACGCCGTCAAGCTGATCGACTGGGAGGAGAACCTGGCGTTAGGTTCGGAGAGCGCGCCGGGCGGCGGCTTCCACCCCGGCGACGGCGGCTTCATCGCACGCTTCAGCGACGGCACAGTGACCGACGAGAGCTGGAAGGCGCAGTCGTTCTATATCGCGCCCTTGGCCAGCCCGGATGCGGTGGTCGAGACCGGCAATGTCCACGCCACGCCGGGTTTGGCCCGCACCTATCCCGCCGCCCCGGCGCAGGCGGCCTGCGGCGACCAGTGCTACGCCGTACATTATCCGGTTCCGGCCAACTGGACGGCCAAGGCCTTCGACGCCTCGGGCTGGCCGGCGGCGTCGCTGTTCACACCTGAGGAAATGGGCATCGACCGCCAGCCGGGCTACGCTGGATTCACCGAAGCCTTCGCGGGCGCCAAGGTGATCTGGTCGTCGAATCTCGTCTACGACAACGTCGTGCTGACGCGGAAAACCGGCCGTTAGACCGACTGATTGTCCGCCACGGCGATCACCCCCTGATCGACCAGGGTGTGCAGCGCCTGCACGTGGCCGGTGGCGGCGCCGCGCACGTTGGGGTCTGATGTCATCACCACGGTGATCGCTTGACTGGGAATGACGAACACCATCTGGCCGCCGAAACCCCAGGCGAAATAGACCGGGTGGCCGCCGGCTTCACGGATCCACCAGCCGAGGCCGTAGGTGTAGCCGGTGTAGGGCGAGCGCCCGCCGCGCGAGCGCCAGGAATTGTCGACGAAGGCGCGGCTCAGGACCTGCTGGCCTTCGTGCATGCCGCCGTTGCGGTACATTTCGCCAAACCGCAGCAAGACGCGCGGCGACAGCAGCATTTCGTTGCCGCCGAAATAGATTCCCTGGGGATCGCGCAGCCACGGCGGCACGGTGACGCCCAGCGGCTTGCCGATCCAGTCGCGCGTCAGCTCCAATGTGTTGCGGCCGGAGACGGCGGTGAGTACGGCGGAGAGGATGTGCGAGGTCCCGGTCGAATAGAGCATCTGCCCGCCCGGTTCGGCGACGAACGGGCGGGTGATGGCGAAGCCGACCCAGTCGCCACTGTTGACCCAGCGGCCGTAGTTCTGGCCGGACGTGCGTTCCAGCCCCGCCGCCATCGACAGCAGGTGCTCGATGGTGATCGCGCGCAGGCGTGGATCGGCGTTAGCGGGGATGGGACGGCGCAGCAAGGCGATCGCCGGCTGGTCCAGGCCCTTGAGCACTCCGCGGTCCAGGGCCGCGCCGGCGACGGCGGCAAGGACGGTCTTGGCGGCGGACTTGATGTTGACCGGCGTATCCAGGCTGGGCCCGCGGAACGCCCGCTCGGAGATGACCTTGCCGTGCTGGGCGACGATCATCGAACGTAACTGAGGCAGGGCCTGGGCTCGGGTGAAGGCGGGGGCCAGACGGGCGGGATCGAGGTCGACCGACGGTTTACGAACCTCCCCTTGCGCTGGCTGCGCCTGGCCGCAGGCGGCGGCGGGGGCCAGGGCGGCGCCGAGCAGGGCGGCGCCGACGGCGCGGCGGGAAAGGGGCTTTAGATCGGTCACGCCGCCATCAACCGCGCAACACGGGCGAACTTGTGGCGGCCGGTCAGGGCGCCGCCGCGACCCTGGCTAAGGGCTTGCGCAGTTCGGCCAGAACCCCCGCGCGCCGCCGCGCCGACCCCGACGAGGCGTTTCGACC
>CANJOB010000032.1 GCA_947475655.1 Caulobacterales bacterium
CAGGTCCACCACGTGGAATTCCCCGACGGCAAGAAGATCATCCTGCTGTCCGAAGGCCGCCTGGTGAACCTGGGCAACGCCACGGGTCACCCCAGCTTCGTGATGAGCGCGTCCTTCACCAACCAGACCCTGGCCCAGATCGAGCTTTGGACCAACCGCAAGGCCTACGAGAACCAAGTCTACACCCTGCCCAAGCACCTGGATGAGAAGGTGGCCATGCTCCACCTGGCCAAGCTGGGCGCTAAGCTGACGGTGCTGAACAGCGAGCAGGCCGACTATATCGGCGTGCCCAAGCAAGGGCCGTTCAAGCCGAGCCACTACCGGTACTAGCCGCGCGTTCAGGCGAAGTGGGTCCCGGTTCGCAGCCCGGAACGCGCGGAAAATAAATACTCCCCTCCCTCCCCCCGGCAGGGACCCTGGCGGAGCGGACGGCGCTGAGCTAAGCGGACCTATGCCCTTAGCGCTGATCCTCTCCAGCCATGTCGCCGCCAGCCGGGTCGGGGGCCAGGCTCAGGCCCTGGCCCTGAGCCAATTCCGTTGCGACTGCATGCTGGCGCCCACGGTGCTGTACGGCCGCCATCCCGGCTGGGGCGCCCCCGGCGGAGCGGCGGTGCCGGTGCAGGCCTTCGAGGGGGTGCTGGACGGCATCGAGGCCAACGGGCTGTTCGGCCTCACCGACCTGGTCATCACCGGCTATTTCGCATCCCCCGAACAGGTGCGCGCGGCCGCCCGCGCCATCGACGCCATCCGCGCGGCGCCACGCGACGGCGCCTTCTCGCGAAAAGTGCGCGTGGTGGTCGACCCGACCATCGGCGATTCCGGCAAGGGCCTCTATGTGCCACAGGACGTGGCCGACGCCATCCGCGACGAACTTTGCCCGCGCGCCGATATCGTCTGCCCCAACGCCTGGGAGCTGCAGCGGCTTACCGGCCAGGACGCGCGTCAGCCGCGCGACGCGGTGCGGGCCGCTCACCTGCTCGGGGCGCCGGTGCTGGTGTCGTCGATCCAGCGCGGCGACGAGATCGGCGTGGTCTACGCCGACAAGAAGGAGGCCTGGTTGGCCGCCCACCCCCGCGCCGCCAATTCGCCCAACGGCGCCGGCGACCTGCTGACCGCCCTGTTCGCCGCCGCCATGCTGGAGGGCCAGACCGTGTCCTACGCCCTGGCGCGCGCCGTGGGCGGGGTGGCCGAGACCATCACCGCCGCCAACGCCTGGGCATCCCCTGAGCTGCCGATCGTCGCCATGGGCGCGCGCATCAAACAGGCCAGCCCGACCGTGCGCATGGAGCGCCTGGCTTGAGCGAGGAGGCCCCGCCGATTCAAGGCGTCTGCCCGCCCAAGTTCCAAGCGGTGCGCGACCAGTTCGAGGCGCATCTCGCCAGCGGCGGCGACCTGGGCGCCGGCTTCGCCATCGCCGTCGACGGCGAACTGGTCATCGACCTGACCGGCGGCTGGGCCGACCGGCGCCATGACGCGCCTTTCGGGCCGCGAAGCCTGGTCTCGATCTTCTCCGTCACCAAGGCCGCCACCGCCCTGATGATGGCCCGGCTGGTGGGGGCGGGCCGGCTCGACTACGGCGCGGCCGTCGCCTCGATCTGGCCGGCGTTCGGCGCGGCGGGAAAAGAGAACATCACCGTCGAACAGGCGCTGTCGCACCAAGCGGGCCTGAGCGGCTTCATTGAGCCGATGGAGCCGGTCGAGTGGTTCGACCACGACGCCATCTGCGCCAAGCTGGCGGCGATGGCGCCGCTGTGGGAGCCGGGGACCGCCAGCGGCTATCATCCCCTGACCTTCGGCGTCATCGCGGACGAGATTCACCGCCGCGTCGACGGCCGCAGTGTCGGCACGGCGCTGCGCGAGGACATCGCCGGGCCCTTGGGCCTGGACCTGTGGATCGGCCTGCCGGAGACGGAGCACCATCGCGTCGCCGCAATCCAGCGCCCGTCGGAACTGCCGGTGTTCGGCGACATGACCCCGGCCCTGAAAGCCGCCTTCCTGACCCGCTGGGCCACCATCGGCGGCAAGCGCCTCGACGGCTGGCTCGTCCACGAATTTCCGTCCGCCGGCGGCCAGGCCACGGCGGCCGGCCTGGCGCGGATGATGGCCGCCATGGCCTGCGACGGCCTGGTCGGGGAGACGCGCGTGCTGGCGAGCGGGACCGCCGCCAAGGCCGGCGCCGAGCGCATCAGTGGCCGCGACCTGGTGCTGCCGTTCGACGTCAGCTGGGGCGCGGGGTTCCTGCGCAATCCACCGAACTTCTTCTATGGGCCGGACGCGCGCACGGTGGCGCACTCGGGCTGGGGCGGCTCCTGCGCCTTCGCCGACCCGGCGCGCGGCATCTCCGGCGCCTATGTGATGAACAAGCAGTCCAACGCCCTGATCGGCGACATCCGCCCGCGGCGGCTGATCGACGCCTTCTACGCCGCGCTTTAGCGGGCAAGAAAGGCCCGCGGCCGTTTCCAGCCGCGGGCGCTCATCTCAGTTGGAAGAGCAGCCTAAGCCGGCGTCTTCTGCCCGATCAGGCCGCGCTCGTGCAGCAGCTCTGCGATCTGCACCGCGTTGAGCGCCGCGCCCTTGCGCAGGTTGTCGGCCACCACCCACAGGTTCAGCCCGTTCTTCACTGTGGTGTCGTTACGGATGCGGGACACGAACACCGGGAATTCGCCCTGGGCTTCCTTGGGCGTGATGTAGCCGGTCGGCTCGCGCTTATCGACCACCACCAGGCCCGGGGCGTCGCGCAGGATCTCGCGCGCCTCGTCCTCGTCGAGTGGGCGTTCGAACTCGATGTTCACCGCCTCGGAGTGGCCGATCATCACCGGCACGCGCACGCAGGTCACCGTCAGCTTGATGGCCGGGTCGATGATCTTGTGCGTCTCGTTCCACATCTTGGCTTCCTCGTCGGTGTAGCCGTCGTCGTTGAAGGCGCCGATGAAGGGGATGACGTTGAAGGCGATCTGCTTGGGGAACTTCTTCGGCTCGCTCGGGCCGAGCACAAAGACGCCCTTGGTCTGGTCCCACAGCTCGTCCATGCCCTCCTTGCCCGCGCCGGAAACCGACTGGTAGGTCGAGACCACCACGCGCTTAATCGTCGCCGCGTCGTGCAGGGGCTTGAGCGCCACGACCAGCTGGGCGGTGGAGCAGTTGGGATTGGCGATGATGTTCTTGCGCATCTCGCTGACCGCGTCCGGATTCACTTCCGGCACGATCAACGGCACGTCCGGGTCCATCCGCCAGGCCGAGGAGTTGTCGATCACGATCGGACCGGCGGCGCCGATCTTGGGCGACCAGATCTTCGAGAAGCTCCCGGACACGCTCATCAGCACGATGTCGACGGTGGAGAAGTCGAACTGCTCCACGTCTTCGCACTTGATGATCTTGTCGCCGAACGAGACCTCGACGCCGATGGATTTGCGGCTGGCGATGGCGTGAATCTTCTCCACCGGGAAGTTCACCTCCTCGAGGATGTTCAGCATTTCCCGGCCCACATTGCCCGTGGCGCCGACGACAGCGATCCGATAGCCCATTGGAATAACTTTCAGTCTGGTCCGTGATTTCAAGAAGGGCGAAGCCCTTACGCTTGCCAGGTCACCTAGGCAAGCGCGGGCGGCATTTCACCCCGCCCCTGCCTCTCCCCATCAAGGGGAGGCGCTGATTTTACCCTCCCCCTCCGTGGGGAGGGTGGACTGCTAAAGGCGGGCCTGGTGGGAGCCAGCCGCCATTGTCAGCCGAGCGCTTTCAGCACCGCGTCGCCCATCTGGGCCGTGGTCAGCTGGCCGCCGATGTCGCGAGTGCGGGCGCCGTCTTCCAGCGCCTTGATCACCGCCGCGTACAGCCGGTCGGCGATATCGGCCCGGTCCAGCGACCAACGCAGCGCCATCTCGAACGACAGGATTGCCGCCAGCGGGTTGGCGATGCCCTGGCCGGCGATGTCGGGCGCCGAGCCGTGGATGGGCTCGTAAAGGCCGGGTTTGCCCGCGTCGCCCAGGGCCGCCGAGGGCAGCATGCCGAGCGAGCCGGTCAGCTGCGCCGCCGCGTCGGACAGGATGTCGCCGAACAGGTTGTCGGTGACCAGCACATCGAACTGGGTCGGGCGGCGCACCAGCTGCATGGCGGCGTTGTCGGCCAGCATGTGCTCCAGCTCGACGTCGGCGTATTCGCGCGCGTGCAGGTCGGTGACGACCTCGCGCCACAGCACGCCGCTCTCCATCACGTTCGATTTCTCGGCCGAGGTGACCTTGTTGCGGCGGCCGCGCGCCAGTTCGAAGGCGACGCGCGAGACGCGCTCGATCTCGGACGTCGTATAGACCTGGGTATCATAGCCGCGGCGTTGGCCGTCGGGCATGTCGTCGATGCCGCGCGGCTCGCCGAAATAGACGCCGCCGGTCAGTTCGCGGACGATCATGATGTCCAGGCCCGCCACCACCTCGCGCTTGAGGCTGGAAGCGTCGGCCAGGGCGTCGAAGCACAGCGCCGGGCGCAGGTTGGCGTAGACCTGCATCTCCTTGCGCAGGCCGAGCAGGGCGGCCTCGGGGCGCAGATGCCGCGGGACCTTGGCCCACTGCGGCCCGCCGCATGCGCCCATCAGCACCGCGTCGGCCTCGAGCGCCGCCTGCAGGGTCTCATCGGTCAGCGGCGCGCCATGCGCGTCGTAGGAGGCGCCGCCGTAGATCTTCTCGTCGATCTTCAGGTCGTTGGTGAGGGCGGAGGCGATCTTGCGCACCTCGGCGCAGACCTCCGGGCCGATGCCGTCGCCGGGGAGCAGGAGCAGGGTCTGGGTCATCAAAGCGGTTCCGGTTGGCCAGCGGCGTAGAGGGAGAGGTTGCGGTCGGTGATCTGCAGCGCGGCGCCGGCGGCGCGCCAGGTGGCCATGTGGCCGGAGGCGCCGTGGGCCTTGAGGGCATCGCGGTCGCGCCATTCCTCGGAGATGTGAATCAGGCCTGGATCGAGCACGTCTTCGGCGAAGGCGTAGGAGACGCAGCCGTCCTCGCGCCGCGTTGCCTCGATCATGGCCCGCATGGCGGCCCGCGCCTGGTCCAGGCTGGCAACCGGAAGGCGCACCGTGCCAATGATTATGATCACGCGGACACCCAGGGCTGGGTCATCCGCCGCGTCTCCTCGAAGCGGGTGATGTCGCCGACGTACTCCAGGGTCTCGCCGATGGCGTCCAAACCCTTGAGCAGCTTGTTGCGGACGTTGGGATCGATCTCGAAACGGTAGGACGCACCGGACGGAGCGACGACAGTCTGCTGCTCCAGGTCGACGGTGAAGATGTGGTTGCCGCCCTTGGCCTCGTCCTGCAGCGCCTTGACCTGCTCTTCCGGCAGCGAGACCAGCAGCAGGCCGTTGTTGAGGCTGTTGCCCGAGAAAATGTCGGCGAAGGACGAGCTGATCACGCAGCGGATGCCGTAGTCGAGCAGGGCCCAGGGCGCATGTTCGCGCGAGGAGCCGCAGCCGAAGTTGTCGCCGGCGATCAGCACGCCGGTCCCCTTGTATTCCGGCCGGTTAAGCACGAATTCGGGCTTCTCCCTGCCCTGCTCGTCGAAGCGCCACTCGTAGAGCAGGCCGGCGCCCAGCCCCTCGCGGTCGACGGTCTTGAGGAACTGCTTGGGGATCAGCTGGTCGGTGTCGATATTGGCTTCGAGCAGGGGCGCGGCGCGCGCATCCAGGCGGGTGAAGGGGGTCATCTTACAGATCCCTCACATCAGCCAGGCGGCCGGCGATGGCGGCGGCGACGGCCATGGCCGGGCTCAGCAGGTGGGTGCGACCGCCCCGGCCCTGACGGCCTTCGAAATTGCGGTTGGAGGTCGAGGCGCAGCGTTCGCCCGGCGCCAGGCGGTCTGGGTTCATGGCCAGGCACATCGAGCAGCCCGGCTCGCGCCAGTCGAAACCCGCTTCCTTGAAGATCACGTCCAAACCTTCCGCCTCGGCCTGGGCCTTCACCAGCCCTGAGCCCGGCACGACCATGGCGTAGACGTGGCCGGCGACCTTACGGCCCTTGGCCACGCCGGCGGCGGATCGCAGGTCCTCGATGCGGCTGTTGGTGCAGGAGCCGATGAACACCCGGTCAACCTTCGCCTGGTCGATCCTCTGGCCCGGCTCCAGCCCCATGTAGTCCAGCGCGCGCTGGACCTGGGCCCGCTTGGCCTCGTCGGCGAAGTCGGCCGGGTTGGGAACCACGCCGTCGATCCGCACCACGTCTTCCGGGCTGGTGCCCCAGGTGACCATGGGAACCAGGGCCGAGGCGTCGATCCGCACCTCGCGGTCGAAATGCGCGCCTTCGTCGGTGAAGAAGGTCTTCCAGTGGCTGAGCGCCATTTCCCACGCCGCGCCCCTGGGCGCCGAAGGGCGGCCCAGGATGTAGTCGTAGGTGGTCTGGTCCGGCGCGATCATGCCGGCCTTGGCCCCGGCCTCGATGGTCAGGTTGCACAGCGTCATGCGCCCTTCCATCGACAGGGCCTCAATGGCGTCGCCGGCGTATTCGATGGCGTAGCCGGTGCCGCCGGCGGTGCCGATGGCCCCGATCACGGCCAGGGCGTAGTCCTTGGCGCCGACGCCGGGGACGGGCGTCCCCTCGATCAGCACCCGGAAGTTCTTGGCCTTCTTCTGGCGCAGGGTCTGGGTGGCCAGGACGTGCTCGACTTCCGATGTGCCGATGCCCATGGCCAGGGCCCCGAAGGCCCCGTGGGTGGATGTGTGGGAATCGCCGCAGACGATGGTCATGCCCGGTTGGGTGCGGCCCTGCTCGGGGCCGATGACGTGGACAATGCCGTTGCGGATGTCGCCCATCGGGAAGAACTCGATGCCGGCGTCCTTGACGTTGCGCTCCAGGGTCTGCAGCTGCAGCCGCGCCTCGGCGTCCTTCACCCCGGCCACGCCGAGCGACTGGCCTTCGGTGGGGGTGTTGTGATCGGCCACCGCCAGGGTGCGGTCGGGCCGGCGCACGCTTCGGTGCGACGCGCGCAGGCCGGCGAAGGCCTGGGGCGTAGTGACCTCGTGAATCAGGTGCAGGTCGATATAGAGGATCGTGTCCCCGTCGCTCGAAGCGACGGCGTGCGCGTCCCATATCTTGTCGTACAGAGTCTTTGCGGCGGCCATGGCGGGGATGTAGTGCGCCCGACCCCCTAAAGTCTAGGCCGAGGCGCGTTTCGGCCGCATCACCAGCCAGGGTGTGGGGCCGGAACGCCATTCCCAGGCGCAGATCAGCTGGTCGAGATGGGTCAGGGCTTTCAGCCAGTCCGGCCGGGCCATGCTCTTGGGCGCCGGCTCCAGCACCTCGATGTCGTGGCTGGGGCTGAAACGCTCGATCAGCCGGTTGGTCACGCCCGGCGCATACATGTTGTGGGTCTCGACGATCAGGCTCATGCCCTTCAAGGCCGGCCATTGGGCCGGGTCGAGCAGGGCGTCCTCGGCCCCCTCGGCGTCCATCAGCACCAGCACCTTCTTGCCGGCGAAAGACGCGAAGTTCTCGCCCTTGAATTCGCCGCCGATGATCACGCGGTCGGCGACGCCGTTCTTGGCCGCCAGCTGCGCGCAGGCGGCGCGGGCCTTGGGGTCGGTGTCGTGGGCGTGGACCGTCAAGCCCGGCGAGATCCGCGCCATGCCGACGGCGTAGTAGCCCTCCGCGCTGCCGATATCGATGATGGCGTCGAGGCCGGCGGCGGCGAATTCCTCGATCGCCGGATGCAGCTCGGATTCATAGGAGCCGAGCAGGCGCGGGGTCAGGCAGCCCTCCGTGGCCTCGGTCACATAGTCCATGCCGGCGAACGGGCCCGAATGGATGGCCGTGCCGTGCCGGTCCAGGATGGTGAGGGCCATGAACTGCGAGCGCCACTGCGCCAGGTACTGCAGCGTGCTCAGCAGCTCCTGCTGGCTGCCGAAGTTCTCGCCCTCGATGCGCTTGCGCGCCAGGGCGGCATGCCTCTCGTGCAGGGCTCGGGTCGGCGTCTTGACCATGGCCGGTTGGCCCGGGGCCGCGGACGGCCCCGGAACCCCTAGTCCTCGGCGGTGCCGGCGCTGCTGTCCGGACGGGCGGTCTGGCGCTCGGCGATGCGGGCGCTCTTGCCGCGGCGATCACGCAGATAATAGAGCTTGGCGCGGCGCACGGCGCCGCGACGCTTGACCTCGATGCTCTCGATCATCGGCGACAGGATCGGGAAGGTCCGCTCGACGCCCTCGCCGAAGCTGATCTTGCGCACGGTGAAGGTCTCGGCGATGCCGCCGCCGGCGCGGCCGATGCAGACGCCTTCATAGGCCTGGACGCGCTCGCGCTCGCCTTCCTTGATCTTCACATTGACGCGCAGGGTGTCGCCCGGTTGGAATTCGGGAGTCTGGCGGGCGCCGGCCAGGCGGGAGATTTCTTCCGCTTCCAGTTCGGCGATGATGTTCTTGGCCATGTCTTTAGCTCCTACTTGGGCTGGGCCTTGGGCCCGCCTTTTGCCTGTTGATTGGCGAGATGAGCTGACCAGAGATCCGGCCGGCGCTCCCGCGTCGTCTTCTCGCGCTGCTCGCGCTTCCACCGATCGATGTCGGCGTGATGCCCGCTCAGCAGCACCTCGGGGATGTCGTAGCCCTCGAACGTCCGCGGCCTGGTGTACTGCGGATGCTCGAGGAGGCCGTCCTCGAAGCTTTCTTCCAACGTGCTTTGTGCGTTGCCCAGAACACCCGGAGCCAGCCGCACGCACGCCTCGATCAACACCATGGCCGCCGCCTCGCCACCGGCAAGAACCGCGTCTCCGACGCTGACCTCCTCGAACCCCCGGGCGTCGATCACCCGCTGGTCCACCCCTTCGAACCGGCCGCACAGGACGATGACGCCCGGTCCGGCGGCCCAGTCTCTAACGCGCGCCTGGGTCAGGGGCCGGCCCCGGGCGCTCATGCACAAAAACGGCCGTGAGCCCGCCTCCACGCTATCCAGCGCCGAGGCGATCACGTCCGCCCGCATCACCTGTCCGGCGCCCCCGCCAGCGGGGGTGTCGTCGAGGAAGCCGCGCTTATCTTTGGAAAAGGCGCGAATGTCCACCGTTTCCAGGCTCCACAGAGCCTGTTCCCGCCAGGCGGTCCCGATCAGGGAGACGCCGAGCGGCCCCGGAAAAGCCTCCGGGAACATGGTCAGGACGGTGGCGGCGAACATGGGCCGCCCCTTAGCACGGCGAACTAGAGGAGTCTTAGCCGCGCAGCTTTCTGATGAGGGCTTCCAGGTCGCGGGTCAGGACCGGATCGTCGGCCTTGAGCGCTTCGATCCGCCGCACCGCGTGCAGGACGGTGGTGTGGTCGCGGCCGCCGAACCGCCGGCCGATGTCGGGCAGGGAGCGGGTGGTCAGCTGTTTGGCCAGCCACATGGCGGCCTGACGCGGCCGGGCCACCGAACGGTTACGGCGCTCGGAGATCAGGTCGGCCTGTTTGAGACCGAAATACTCGGACGCCGCCTTCTGGATGTCGTCGACGGTGATGCGCTTCTCGGCCCCGCGCAGGTGCGGGCGCAGGATGGCCTGGGCCTCGTCGAGGCTGAGCTTGGCCAGGCCTTCGCCGGTGCGGGCGACCAGGGTGTTGAGGGCGCCTTCCAGCTCGCGGACGCTGTCGGTGAAGCGGTCGGCCAGGAACTGCTGCACTTCCGGACGGGCGGAGACGTTCTGGTCCAGCTGGCGCGACAGGGCGGCGAGCTTGCGCTCGAGGATGCCGAGGCGGAGGCTGCGGTCCGCCGGTTCGATGCCGCAGACCAGGCCGGCCGACAGATGGCTGCGCAGGCGGGCGTCGACTTCGGTGAGCGCCGAGGGTGGCCGGTCGGCCGAGAACACCACGCGGCGGCCGTCCTCCATCAGGGCGGTTAGGGTGTGGAACAGCTCTTCCTGGGTCGACTGCTTGCCGCCGACGAAATGCACGTCGTCGATGATCAGCAGGTCGGCGGTGCGCAGCTCGTCCTTGAAGCCGCTGGTGGAGCGGTCCATCACCGCCCGCACGAAGCCCGACAGGAACCGCTCGGCGGTCAGGTAGACCACCTTCTTGTCCGGGGCGGCGCGCATCGCCTCCCAGGCCATGGCGTTGAGTAGGTGGGTTTTGCCGAAACCGTAGGGGCCGTGGAACACCACCGGATTGAAGTGGCCGTCCGTCCAGCTCGCCACCCGGCGGGCGACCGCGTGGGCGAACTCGTTGGCCGGGCCGGACACGAAGGTGTCGAAGGTCAGGCGTTCCTGCAGGCCGGCGGTCTTGCCGACCGGCAGCGGCGCGCGGGCCGGGGCGTCGGTGGCGACCGGGGCGGCGATCTCGATCACCTGGGCCTCGGTCGGCGCGGCCGATTCACCCGTGGCCTGGGTGGCTTCGAACTCATGGCGCGACTTCAGGTCGAGACGGCGGCCCTGAGGATCGTTCTCGGCCCACAGTTCGGCGATGCGCCGCCAGGCGTTGCGGCGGATCCAGTCGCGGGCCATGCCGGTCGGCGTCACCAGAACCAGCCGCCCGTCGCGCGTCTCGCGCAGGGAGGCCTGGCCGAGCCACGAGCCGAAGGCGGCGTCGCCCAGCTCGCGCTTCAACGTCTGGCATGCGCTGACCCAGGCCGCCCCCGCGGCGCCGGAAGCCGCGATCATCGAACCGTGTTCGTTCACCCTGTCTTGCCCCATCGCTGAGCGCCGGCCTGTCGACTAGACGGGTGGGGGCCCGACCCCCTTCCGCCGCGCCAGGCTGGCGCAGATCATGCTGCGGACCGCACAGGAACCTGTGCCGCCTTAATCCTCGAAGACAGAGCGTTCACCCGCACCAGCCGCGAACCCCGGAGCCCTCCGTGGAGGCCTCGAAATCTAAAATTTAGAGCGCGAGGCCGGTCGGAACGGGCTTTCCCGTCGTCGCCGTCACGCTCCAGAGCCTGTCAGGCTAAAGTGCGAGCGGTCTCGCCGCTCGGACAGGCTCTAAACTCCTAAAGTCAGAGCCTTCTGGCCCGGTTCGGATGATCCATCCGACCCGGGAAGACTCTGGGCACAAGTTCTCATTAAGCGGCGAACGTCGCCCCCCGCTGGCGTGTTTGTCGTCCGCCCTGGAAGGAGGATGGAAACGCGTCTGAGGCGTTCACCCTAGCTAGCGGCCAGGGGCCGTCAAACGGAAAACTTCGACTCATCGGCGGTCTTTTCTCTTGACTCCCGCCAGTCCCAATTCTGCAAAGGAACTGTCAGACATCACGTTGCGTAACTGGGCCCATTCGCCGCACAGGCGAGTCAAACACCCACGGTTGAGCGACGGCCAGGCTTCGCCTGGGGTCGCTTTAAGCTTTTGCAAATTAAGAGAATTCTTAAGAAGGCGGCGGCGCTAGGCCGCGGCGAGCTTCTTCAGGCGGGCGGCCAGGCGAGACACCTTGCGGGCGCCCGTGTTCTTGTGGACAACGCCCTTGGAAACGGCGCGCATCAGCTCGGACTGAGCCTCGACGAAGGCGGTCTTGGCCAGGGCGGCGTCACCGGCGGTGAGGGCGTCCTCGAACTTGCGAAGGAAGGTGCGCACGCGCGAGCGGCGCGCGGTGTTGACCTCGGTGCGGCGGGCGATCTTGCGGATCGCTTTCTTGGCGCCGGGATTGTTGGCCATGAACTAACCTTAGCAGCAGAGGCCCGACTGGGGCCCGTTCGAAGTGAGCGCGCGGATATAGGGGAATGACCCGCGCCGGTCAATCGCCGCCAGCGCCTCAGGATGCTTTCTTTGCGGGCGGGCTCATGGGCCCACCACCTCGTAGCCCAGGGCCCGCAGGCGGGCGGGCAGGCCGAGCGGGCCGATCAGGTGCCCGGCGCCGACCACCACCACGGTGCGGCCCGATCCGGCCAAGCGGGCGCGCAGGGTCTCGACCCAGGCGGCGTTACGGTCGGCGACCAAGCGTTTGAACGTGGCCGGGGCCTCGCGCCGCAACGGGGCCACCGCCTCGCGGTCCAGGGCCTTGAGGTCCCCCGACATCCAGGCCTTCACCAGCCGCTCGTAGCCGCGCGGGTCCTTGTCGATGTCGCGCAGGCTCATTTCCAGAGAGACGGCTTGCTCCGCCTCCGGCGCGCCGGAGAACAGCTGCGCCTGCTGGGCCAGGGTCTCGAACGCCATCATGTTTTCCGGGCGGCGCGGGTCGTTGGCCAGGGCCTGTTCCACCCCGCCCGCGCCGCTGGCGCCGCCGCGCGCCGCCTGGGCCCCGGCGATCATCACCTCGGCCATCCAGGGCCGCATGGCCTGAAGCTGCGGCAGGGGCAGGCCCAGGCGCTCGGCAGCGCGGCGCAGGCGGGCGCGGCCGGCGCGCGACAGCTTGGCGTCCAGGGTCTGGCCGGCGGGCAGATAGGCCAGCGGCGCGACCAGGGCGGCGGCCTCTTGCTGCGAGGCCGGGTCAGACGGGATCTCCAGCCAGAGGTCGTCGGCGCCGGCCAAGGCCGCGTCCAGCGCCGCAGGCCGCCAGGCCAGGCCAGGCGGCAGCAGGTGGATCGAGCCGAACAGCACCAGCTCGGAGTCGGCGTCGCGCACGGTCCAGATCGCCGGAAGCGCCGCGGCCGGAGCCGCCCAGCCTAAGGCCAGCATCAGGACGGCGGCGCGGATCATCTCTGGCAGGCCGGGCAGTAGAAGGTGGAGCGGCCGCCCTGGACGATGCGACGGATCGTGGCCTCGCAACCGCCGGAGCAGGGCTGGCCCTCTCGGTCGTAGACCTTGAAGCGGTGCTGGAAGTAGCCGAGCGCCCCGTCGGCGGCGGCGAAGTCGCGCAAGGTCGAGCCGCCGGCCTCGATCGCCTCGGCCAGCACGGTCTTCACCGCCCTGGCCAGCCTGTCGCATTCCTTGGCCGTCAGATCGCCCGCCGGGCGCTGCGGCGCGACGCGGGCGGCGAACAGAGCCTCGCAGGCGTAGATGTTGCCGATCCCCGCCACCAGCCTCTGATCGAGCAGGGTGACCTTGATGTTCTGGCGTTTCCCCGCGAGGGCCGCCTGCAACACCTTGCCGTCGAAGCCGTCGGCCAGCGGTTCGGGACCCAGACCGGCGAACCAGGGGTGGTCCTCCAGGGTGTTGAGCGGGATCAGCCCCATGTAGCCGAACCGGCGCGGGTCGAAATAGGCGATGCGCGTCCCCGCCGAAGTGGTGAAGACCACATGCTCATGCTTGGCCTCCTCGCCGACCCGCTGATGGAAGGCGCCGGGACGGGCGTGATCTATCTCGAAGCGGCCGCTCATGCCGAGGTGACAGATCAGGGCATCGCCGCGGTCGAGGAAGATACGCAGGTACTTGGCCCGGCGGCCGACCTCGACCACCGTGGCCCCGGTCAGACGCTGGACGAAGCCTTCGGGAAAGGGAAAGCGCAGGTCGGCGCGGCGCAACTCGACCCGCTCCAGGCGCTGGCCCTCCAGCACGGGGGCCAGGCCCCGGCGGACCGTCTCGACTTCGGGCAGCTCTGGCATCCTGGTTTCTTTGCCCCAAAGACAGGTTTAAGGGAATTCGCCATGACGCAGCCCCAAGCCAGCTTTGGATTCCAGGACGTGCCCCCGGCGGAAAAGCCGAGGATGGTGCGTGGCGTGTTCGACCGCGTCGCCAGCCGCTACGACCTGATGAACGACCTGATGAGCGGCGGGGTGCATCGCCTCTGGAAGGACGCGGTCGCCGCTCGGCTCAACCCGCAGCCGGGCGAAACCATCATCGACTGCGCCGGCGGCACCGGCGACATGGCCCGGCGCTACCAGGCGCTGGGCCGCCGTGCCGCTGCGCGGCGCGGCGGCCGCACTCCTCAAGTCATTGTGGTCGATTATAATGCGGAGATGATCGCCGCCGGCCGGGCGCGCGGCGACGACGCCGACATCACCTGGGCCGTCGGCGACGCACAGAACCTGCCCCTGCCCGACGCCTGCGCCGACGCCTATTCGATCGCGTTCGGCATCCGCAACGTCACCGACATCTCCGCCGCCCTGCGCGAGGCGCGGCGGGTGCTCAAACCCGGCGGCCGCTTCCTGTGTCTGGAGTTCTCGCGCCCGCCGGCGCCGGCCCTGGCACGCGCCTACGACGCCTACAGTTTCAACGTCATCCCGCGCATCGGCGAGCTGGTGGCCAAGGACCGCGCCTCCTACCAGTACCTGGTCGAGAGCATCCGCCGCTTCCCAGACCAGAAGGCCTTTGTGACGCTGATCGAACAGGCCGGGTTCTCCCGCGCCGGCTATACGAACTTCACAGGCGGCGTCGCCGCCCTGCACACGGCTTGGGCCGTCTGAGCATGTCAGGCGAAAGTGTTTGCGGTTTGCTGCGCGGCCTTCGGTTCGCCGCGCCGACATGCTCGATCAAGAGTGCCGGGCCTCTTGATCCGGTTCGGCGCGCCGAACCGGGAAGGCCCTGATGACGGACCTGACGGCCTTGGCCCGGCTGATCGGGATGGGTTGGCGGCTGGCCCGGGCCGACGCCCTGGTTCCGCGCGAGGCCGAGCCCTACCTGCCCGCCGGGCCGGTGATGCTTGGTCGGGTGCTGCGCCTGTTCTCCGGACCGCAGGCGCGGCTGGGCCGCCCCGGCGCGCGGCTGGCGCGGGTGCTGGAGACCTCCGGCCCGGTGGCGATCAAGCTGGGGCAGTTCCTGGCCACCCGGGCCGACATCTTCGGCGAGGATTTCGCGCAGGACCTGTCGCGGCTGAAAGACCGCCTGGCGCCCTTCCCTCAGGCCCGCGCCCGCGCCGACATCGAAGCAGCGTTGGCTAAGCCGATCGACAGCCTGTTCTCATCCTTCGGCGAGGCTGTGGCCGCCGCCTCGATCGCCCAGGCGCACGCGGCGGTGCTGCTGGATGGGACTCCGGTGGCAGTGAAGGTGCTGCGGCCGGGGGTCGAGCTGCAGGTGGCGCGCGACAGCGCCGTCCTGGCCCTGGCCGCCCGCATCGTCGTCGCCATGGTTCCCGCGGCGCGGCGGCTGGAGCCGGTGGCCTTCGTCGCCACCGTGGTCCGCGCCCTGCAGCTGGAGCTGGACCTGCGGTTCGAGGCCGCCGGCGCCGACGAGCTGCGCGAGATCATGGCCAAGGACGGCCACATGACCGGCCCCGCCGTGGTCTGGGAAGGCGTCGGCCGCCGCGCCCTGACCCTGACCTGGGCGCAGGGGACGCCGCTGTCCGATCCGGGCGCCCTGGACCTGCCGGGCCTCGACCGTCCGGCCCTGGCCAACGCCCTGATGCGCGGATTCCTCAGCCAGGCGCTGGACCACGGCCTGTTTCACGCGGACCTGCATGAGGGCAACCTGTTCGTCGCCAACCCGGCGGTGATCACCGCTGTCGACTTCGGCATCCTGGGGCGGCTGGGCCCGCTGGAGCGTCGCTACCTGGCGGAAATCCTCTGGGGCTTTCTGATGCGCGACTACACCCGCGTCGCCGCCCTGCATTTCGAGGCCGGCTACGTGCCGCGCTCCCACGATGTGCACGCCTTCGCCCAGGCCCTGCGCGCGGTGGGCGAGCCGGTGGCGGGGCGCAACGCCAGCGCCGTCTCCATGGGCAGGCTGCTGGCGCAGCTGTTCGAGGTCACCGCCCTGTTCGACATGCATCTGCGGCCCGAACTGGTGCTGCTGCAGAAGACCATGGTCACGGTCGAGGGCGTGGCGCGGCGCATCGATCCCGAGCACGATCTCTGGGCCGCCGCCGACCCGGTGGTGCGGCGCTGGATCGCCCGCGAGCTGTCGCCCGCCGCCAAGGCCCACGCCCTCTTGAAGGACGCCGCCGACGCTCTTGCCGGCATGGCCCGGCTGGCGCGGTCGCAAGGCGAACCGGCATCGGTGACCGTGATCGCGCCCGCTGCTGAGCACCATCACAGCGCGCTGCTGTGGTTCGCCGTCGGGGCCCTGGCCGCCGGGGCGGCCTTCGTCGCCTTCGCTTTTCTCTAGCCTTCGTCGGCCGGACGGGCCGCGGCCCGCGCCACGCGAGAGGCCTCGGCCGCTTTCTGCTGGTCCCAGTAGGCGGCGCCTTCGCGCGGCTTGAACATGGTGCGGGGGGCGCCGTCGCGGGTCGCCACCGCGAACACATTGGCCTTTGCGTCGTAGAACAACCTGTCACCGTTGGCGCGGGTCATGCGTTGCACCCCGCGCGGCGCGCTGTCGACGAAATCATGCACCTGGGTGACCCAGGCCTCGACCGACCGCGCCCCGAAGTCGGCCCCGTTGCGCTCGAAATTGGCCTTGGCCGCGGCCTCGGCGTCGAGCCGCCGGTTGGGGGCCCACATCGGCTTGCCGTCGACCACCGGGATCGGCTGGGTGCGCGGGTCGATCTCCGGGCCGCGCTCGGCCGCCGGGGCCCTTTCCGCTGACGCGAACGTCGCCGGGACCGAGCTTTGCGACCCCGTCGTCAGGTTGGTGGTGGTCTGGTCCCGGGCGGCCACCGCGGAGGCGCCGCCGTCGCAGGCGGCCAGAGCCATCAGGGCGGCGCTCGACGCCGCCGCCGCGAACGTGCGGCCCATCAAATTCCACATCCTCGCCTCCCATCCTGGCCCGACGCCAGTCGTGGAACAAAGAAAGAACAAAACGGAACGCTTGTCGAGTCCCGCGATTGCGCTATCTCCGAAAATATTCTTCGGGGAAAACCATGCCGACCATCGCCGTCACCCGCCTGGCCCACAACGCCGACCTGCCGCTGCCGGCCTATGAGACGGCGGGCTCGGCCGGCATGGACCTTCGCGCCGCGGTGGCGCAGGACGCGCCGGTCACCTTGAAACCCGGCCAGCGCGACATGATCCCCACGGGCCTCGCCATCGCCCTGCCGCCCGGCTTCGAGGCCCAGGTGCGGCCGCGCTCAGGGTTGGCGGCCAAGAATGGGGTGACCTGCCTCAACAGCCCCGGCACGGTAGACAGCGACTATCGCGGCGAGGTGAAGGTGATCCTGGTAAATCTCGGAAAGGAGGATTTCGTCATCCGCCGCGGCGACCGTATCGCGCAGATGGTCATCGCCCCGGTGACCCAGGCGGCCTGGCTGGAAGTCAGAAGTCTTGACGAAACGGCGCGCGGCGCCGGCGGCTTCGGCTCAACCGGCAAGGGCTAGAACGCGCCGGCCCCGTGCAGGCCAAGGGCCAGGTAGCCGCAGAAGCCGGTGGTGAAGCCGATCATGGCCACCCAGGCGAGGGGTTTCAGCAGAACGGTCAGGCTGTCGGCTTGCATCTTGGGCGCTCCCACGGTCGAGCCTAGTAAACCCGCGCGCCGATGAACGGTTGCTGAGCGGGAGGCTCAGCCGTGACACGATTCGCGAAATCTGTGGAAAACCGTCACACACCGGGGGTCTAGCCCTCCGCGGCGGGCTCTTCCTGCGGATCCGGGAGGCCGATCATGTGGAAGCCGGCGTCGACGTGCACAACTTCCCCGGTGGTCGAACGGCCCAGGTCCGACAGCAGCCACAGCGCCGCTCCGGCCACGCCCTCCATCGTGGTGTCCTCGCGCAGGGCCGAGAAGGCCCGGCCCTGGCTCAGCATGCCGCGCCCGCCGCTGATCCCCGCCAGGGACAGGGTGCGCATGGCGCCCGCCGAGATGGCGTTGACGCGGATGCCCTTGGGGCCGAGGTCGCGGGCGATGTAGCGGGTGGCCGCCTCCAGCGCCGCCTTGGCCACGCCCATGGTGTTGTAGTTGGGGATGGTCCGCTCGCTGCCCAGGTAGGTCATGGTGATCATCGAGCCGCCGGGAGCCATCATCTTGCTGGCGCGCTTGGCCACGTCGACGAAGCTGAACGCCGAGACGTTCATGGCCATCAGGAAACCCTCGCGGGTGGTGTTGTCGACGAAGGAGCCCATCAGCTCCTCCTTGTTGGCGAAGGCCACCGAGTGAACGACGAAGTCGAGCCGCCCGAACAGCTTCTCCAGCTCGGCGAAGGCGGCATCCATGGAGGCGTCGTCGGTGACGTCGGCCTGGATCAGGGCCTTGACGCCGATGCTGTCGGCCAGGGGCCGCACCCGCCGCTCCAGCCCCTCGCCCATGTAGGTGAAGGCCAGCTCCGCGCCCTGGGCCGCCAGGCCCGACGCGATGCCCCAGGCGATGGAGTTCTTATTGGCCACGCCCATGACCAGGCCGCGCTTGCCGCGCATCAGATCGCCCTTGGGCAGGTCGTAGTCGTCGGACATGGCTTGGCTCCACAAAACCTAAGCCGGTTTTGGCGGCTAAGCCGCGATCAGGCAAGGAACAAGGTCCGGGCCGGCGCCGTTCGGTCAGACCGAGCAGGAGACGCCGCCATGACCGACAAGACCGAGATCGCCGCCAAGTTCTGGAAAGCCCTGCGGTCGGACCGCACCCTGATGCTGGGCATCGCCGGCGCCGACCTGAGCCAGCCGATGACCGCGCAGGTCGACGGCGACAAGGGCGCGGGCAAGGTGTGGATCTTCACCGCCAAGGACACCGATCTGGTCAAGTCCCTGCGCGGCGGCCGCATGGCCGTGGCGCAGTTCGTCTCCAAGGGCCACGACCTCTTCGCCGCCCTCGAGGGCAAGCTGACCCGCGAGGACAGCCGCAGCACCATCGACCGGCTGTGGAACCCCTTCGTCGCCGCCTGGTTCGAGGGCGGCAAGGACGACCCCAACCTGCAGCTGCTCAACTTCGAGCCGCGCCGGGCGCAGATCTGGCTGAACGATCACAGCCTGCTGGCGGGCGTGAAGCTGCTGCTCGGGAGCGACCCGAAGGACTCCTACAAGGACAAGGTCGCCGAGGTGAGGCTCTAAACCCGGCTCATGATCAAGCACCCATTGGTGCCGCCGAAGCCGAAGCTGTTCGACATCGCCGTCTCGATCTGACGGTCGGCGCGCTGGCGCAGGATCGGCAGGTCGGCGAATTCCGGGTCGAGGTTGTCGATGTGGGCGCTTGTCGACAGGAAGCCGTCCTTCATCATCAGCAGGCAGTAGATCGCCTCCTGCGCCCCGGCCGCGCCCAGGCTGTGCCCCGTGAGGGACTTGGTCGAGGAGATCGCCGGAACGGACGCGCCGAACACCTCACGCACCGCAGCCATCTCGCGGGAGTCGCCGACCGGGGTCGATGTGCCGTGCGGGTTGAGGTAGTCGATGGCCCGCCCGCCGGCGCTGTCGATCGCCAGCTTCATGCAGCGCACCGCGCCCTCGCCCGAGGGCGCCACCATGTCGAAGCCGTCACTGTTGGCGGCGTAGCCGACGATCTCGGCGTAGATGGTCGCGCCCCGCGCCTTGGCGCGCTCGTATTCCTCGACCACCACCACGCCCGCGCCGCCGGCGATGACGAAGCCGTCGCGATCCTTGTCATAGGCGCGCGAGGCGACCGCCGGGGTCTCGCTGAAGTTGGACGACATGGCGCCCATGGCGTCGAACATGTTGGACAGCGACCAGTCCAGCTCCTCCGCGCCGCCGGCGAACACCACGTCCTGCTTGCCGAGCGCGATCTGCTCGTAGGCGGTGCCGATGCAGTGGGTCGACGTGGCGCAGGCCGAGGAGATCGAGAAGTTGAGGCCGCGAATCTTGAACCAGGTGGCCAGCACCGCCGAAGGGCCCGAGCTCATGGCCTTCGGCACCGCGAACGGGCCGATCCGCTTGGGCCCCTTCTCGCGCGTGATGTCGGCGGCGGCGACGATGGCCGAGGTCGAGGGGCCGCCGGCGCCGACGATAAGCCCGGTGCGTTCGTGGCTGACTTCCTCGGGCGACAGGCCGGAATCGGCGATCGCCTGTTCCATGGCGATGTGGGCGTAGGCGGTGCCGGGGGCGAGGAAGCGCGCCGCGCGGCGGTCGACCAGGGATTCCCAGTCGATGTCCGGCTTGGCGTGCACCTGGCAGCGGAACCCCATGGCGGCGTATTCGGGCGCGGACGTGATGCCTGACCGCGCGTCCCTCAAGGACTGCGCGACCTCGTCGGCGTTATTGCCGATCGATGAGACGATTCCGATGCCGGTAATGACGACGCGGCGCATGCCTGTTTCCCTACTCCCAAATCTCGCCGTGCGTTGTGACCCCTTTGTGAAAGGGCGCTCGATCAGCCGATATCTTCCGGTTTGAACAGGCCGACGCGCAAGTCCTTGGCCTCGTAGATGGGGCGGCCGTCGGCCTCCATCACCCCGTCGCCGATGCCCAGCACCAGCTTGCGCATGATGACCCGCTTCAGGTCGATCTTGTAGACCACTTTCTTGACATCCGGCGTCACCTGGCCGGAGAACTTGACCTCGCCGACGCCGAGCGCGCGGCCGCGGCCGGGGGCGCCCGACCAGCCGAGGAAGAAGCCGACCAGCTGCCACATGGCGTCCAGGCCCAGGCACCCGGGCATCACCGGGTCGCCGATGAAATGGCAGGCGAAGAACCAGAGCTCGGGCGTGATGTCGAGCTCGGCCTCCATATAGCCCTTGTGATAGCGGCCGCCCTCGGAATCGATCTGGGTGATGCGGTCGAACATCAGCATCGGCGGGGCCGGAAGCTGGGCGTTGCCGGGACCGAACATCTCGCCGCGTCCGCAGGCGAGCAGGTCCTCGAAGTCGTATGAGCTCTTCATAAGGGGACCGACTAGCACAGGGGGGAGGAGGGTCAAACGCCCGCCGGTGGCCAAGCGTTGCTTTAAGTCAGCGGCCCGTCACCGGCCCATCACCGGCATTGGGGCGCGTCGGCCGTGCCCCAGACCGCCGATTGCGGGGCCCAACCGGCGCGGCCGTCGCCCTTTATCCGGCACCAGCCGCCCCGGCAGCGGTCGAGCGGGGCCATGGCGCGCGAGGGCAATATGGCCACCGTCTGCGCCCCGGCCTCCGGCTTGGCCTTGAGCGCCAGCGGCCCCGGGCTCATGCGGATCACGCTGCGGTGCCCGTCGGTGGTGCGCCGGTGCACCCAGGCCGAGCCGCCCTCCGGGTCGCAGACCTTGCGCCACTCCGCCGTCTCCGCCACCACCTGCACCGGCAGGCCGCGCACCCGGTAGACCCAGCGGGCGGGATAGTCGTCACCGGGACCGGCGCGGGCGTTGACCTCGCCGAACTTCAAGGTGACGTAGCGCGGCACCGGCAGGCCGGACGGCGTCTGGCGCTCTTGTGCTTGAGCCTGCGGAGCCAGCAGGACCCAGCCGGCGAGGCAGAGCCACGCCGCCTTGGCCCCGATCCGGGGCTTTGATAGAGGTGGGTCGGTCATGGCCGCCCCCAAACCTAAAGTCATTGTCACCCGGCGTTTGCCCGATCCGATCGAGATTCGGCTGCGGGAGCTATTCGACACCGAGCTGAACGTCGATGACAAGCCATTGTCGGCCGACGACCTGGCCGCCGCCGTCCAGCGCGCGGACGTGCTGGTCCCGACCATCACCGACAGGATCGACAAGACCTTGCTGGAGAAGGCCGGTCCAAAGCTGAAACTGATCGCCAACTTCGGCGCCGGGGTCGACCATATCGACGTCACCCAGGCCAACGCCCAGGGGATCAGCGTCACCAACACCCCCGGCGTGCTGACCGAGGACACCGCCGACCTGACCCTGGGCCTGATCATGGCCGTGGCCCGCCGCGTGGTGGAGGGGGCCGAGATCGTCCAGGCCGGCAGGTTCGAGGGCTGGAGCCCGACCTGGATGCTGGGCCGGCGCCTGACCGGCAAGCGGCTGGGCATCGTCGGCATGGGCCGGATCGGCCAGGCCCTGGCCCGCCGCGCCATCGCCTTCGGCATGCAGGTCCACTACCACAACAGAAAGCCGGTCAGCGCCGCCGTCGCCGCCGAGCTGGACGCCACCTACTGGGAGAGCCTGG
>CANJOB010000033.1 GCA_947475655.1 Caulobacterales bacterium
GATCTCCAGGATGGTGTGGTCGCAGGCCTGGAGCTCTTCCTCGTCGATGTAGGTGTCGTAGATGCGGTCGATGTAGTTCTCGCGCAGCACATTGTCGTCGACCGGGCCGGCGGCCTGGTAGTGCTTGAAGCCCAGGGCCTCGAAAAAATCCATGTCGATGATCGAGGCGCCGGTGGCGACCACGCAGTCGATCATGCCGAACTTCACCATGTCGCGGTAGACGTGCATGCAGCCCCCCGCGCTGGTCGATCCGGCCAGGATCAGCCAGGGCGAGCACGACTTGTCCTCGATGGCCATGTTGAGGATGTCCGCCGCGCGGGCGGTGTCGCGGCTGGAGAAGCTCATCTTGCGCATGGCGTCGATCACCGGCCGGGCGTCGAAGGCGGTGATGTCGACATGCTCGACGGTGTTGGCGAGCAGCTGGGCTTTGGAGTTCGGAACGGGTGCGGTCATGACTTCGGTTTCCCTTAGGGATGAGCGCCCGTCGATAGGAAAGGCAGTCCCCGGACGGAGCGACGGGAAACTGCGGAGGACTTAACGCGTCAACAAGACGACGGTTTGAAGGACGGCTAGCGCCGGCGCTTCTTCTGGCCGGCCTTGCCCTTCGGCCGCGAGAAGCGGACGACCTTGCGGGTCTCCTCTTCCTCGACGCGGTGCGAGGGGATCGAGCGGCGGGCGAGGCCGAACATCGAGGCCATGGGCGCGTCCTGGACGATGGCGCTGTCCATTTCGCCAAACCCGTTGAAGCGGGTGGCCATGGCGACGCCATAGGCGCCCAGCATGCCGATCTCGATCAGGTCGCCCTCGGCCACCGATTCCGGCAGCCAGAAGGGCCCCGGCATGTGGTCGATGGAATCGCAGGTCGGGCCGTAGAAGCGGAACGGCTTCAGCGTGCCTTCCAGGTCATGCGCCGCCGCGCCGGCGCCGCGGTACGCCTTGACCGGGAACGGCCATTTGACGTGGGCGGCGTCGAACAGCGAGCCGTAGGAGCCGTCGTTCAGATAGAGGGCGTCGCCCTTGCGCAGCTCGACCTTGACCAGCAGGGACGAGGCTTCGGCCACCAGGGCGCGGCCGGGCTCGCACCACAGTTCGGTGGTCTCGTGCACCATCATCTCGGCGAAGCCGCGGTCGATGGCGTTCATGTAATCGGCCAGGTCGGGCGGGACCATGCCGGGATAGACCGACGGGAAGCCGCCGCCAACATCGACCACGTCGGCGAACACGCCGGCGCGGACCAGGGCGCGGGACGCCTGGGCCATGGCGGCCTGGTAGGCGGTCGGGCGCATGCACTGGCTGCCGACATGGAAGGAGACGCCCATCAGGTCCTGGGTGGCGCGGCGGGCGGCCATCAGCAGGGCCGGGGCCTGTTCCATCGGCACGCCGAACTTGCCGGCCAGGGAATAGGACGCGCCCTCGGTGGCGACGCCGAGGCGCACCATCAGGTTGAGGTCGCGGGCCCCGCCGGTGGCGTCGAGGATCTTGTCGAGCTCCTCGTGGGTGTCTAGGGCGAAGGTGCGCACGCCGTGATCGAAATAGGCGGCGCTGATCGCGGTGCGGCTCTTGACCGGGTGCATGAAGGCCATGCGCGAGCCCGGGGCGTGCTGCGCCACCAGTTCGATCTCGGGAATCGACGCGACGTCGAAGGACCCGATCCGGGCGTCGGCCAGGGCGCGGATCGCCCACGGCGAAGGGTTGGCCTTCACCGCGTAGAAAACATCGCCTTTAAACTTGTCCTGGAACCAGCGCGCCGCTACCGCCACCGCATCCGGCCGCACGAGGGCGACAGGACGTTCCGGGGACCGTTCGCGGACCAGGTCCAGGGGCTTATGGTACGTGTGCAATTCACGTAACCCCCGTAGATTGTTGAACCAAGTCCGGCGTTAGCATCGCAATAGGACACGGGGTCCGCCGGGACGGGGGGAAATAGGGTCTAATGACCCCTGTGTAAAGTGATTTTGCATGCGGCTTTTAGCCAGGCCCGCCAAGGGATCGGCGGGGGCGCCGGTCAAGCTTGGCTCCGCGGTCCGCCCACGTCGCAAATCTCTTGTGGAGCGCTGGTAAAGGCGGGCTTTGAGCCTGGGCCATTTCTGCTAGGACTCGAAGCTCCGCATGACCGCCGCCGCCGTCCTCTCCATCCGCGCCGTCTCGAAGACCTTCGGACAACGACGGGCGCTCGACAGGGTGAGCCTGGACGTCGCCAGGGGCGAGATGGTCGCGCTGATCGGCCCGTCCGGCTCGGGCAAGTCGACCCTGCTGCGCTCGATCAGCGGTCTGCAGACCATCGACCCCGCCCGGGACGGGGTCGACGGCGGCGTCGTCGAGGCCTTCGGGGCCGCGGTGCAGTCCAAGGGGCGGGTCAGCGACAAGGTGCGCGAGGCGCGGGTGCGCATCGGCTTCATCTTCCAGCAGTTCAACCTGGTCGGGCGGCTGAGCCTGTTCAGCAACGTGGCCCTGGGCTCGCTGGGTCGCGTCCCCTTCTGGCGCGGCATGCTCGGCGCCTGGCCGGCCGAGACCAAAACCGCTGCCATGGCGGCGCTTTCCCGCGTCGGGGTGGCCGAATACGCCGGCCAGCGCGCCAACACCCTCTCCGGCGGCCAGCAGCAGCGCGGCGCCATCGCCCGGGCGCTGGTGCAGAAGGCCAAGATCATCCTGGCCGACGAGCCGGTCGCCTCGCTGGACCCGGTGTCGGCGCGCAAGGTGATGGAGCTTCTGCGCGACCTGAACCGCACCGACGGTTTGACCGTGCTGGTCACCCTGCACCAGGTCGACTACGCCTTGCGCTACTGCGACCGCGTCATCGCGCTCAAGGCCGGGGTAAAGGTCTACGACGGGCCCGCCTCGGGCCTGGACAAGAAACAGCTGATCGACATCTACGGACCCGAGTTCGAAGACGTCTTCTGGGAGGCTCCTCCGCAATGATCGCCCGCACCCTCGCCCTGACCCTGCTCGCCGCCACGCTGCTCGCCGGCTGCGGCAAGACGCCGGAGGCCAACGGAACCCCGGCCGAGCTGCAGTTCTCGGTGCAGACCGTCGAGGACGTGTCCTTGATGAAGAGCTACTGGCAGCCTGTGGTCGACGACATGCAGAAGGCCACGGGGCTCAAGGTGAAGCTGTTCTTCAGCCCCAACTACAGCCTGCTGGTGCAGGCCATGGGCTCCAACCAGACCCAGCTGGCCTGGTTCTCCGCCCTGCCGGCGGTGGAGGCGACCCAGCGCTCCAACGCCACGGTGTTCGCCCGCACCATCCTCGACAACGGCCGCGGCACCTACAGCTCGGTGATCCTGACCCGCAAGGGCTCGGGCCTGACGCTGGACAAGCTGATGAAGTGCGACAAGACGCTCGACTTCGGCATCGGCGACGCCCAGTCGACCACCGGCACACTGGCCCCGATCGCCTTCCTGTTCAAACCGGCCGGGATAACGCCGCAGGACTGTTTCAAGACCGTGCGATCGGCCAACCACCAGGCCAACCTGCTGGCGGTCGCCAACGGCCTGGTCGACGCCTCGACCAACAACACCACGGGCCTCGCCTTCTACCGCGACGGCACTCCGGAGGCGAAGGCGGCGGTGGCCAAGACCGAGGTGATCTGGACCTCCCCCGACGTGCCGGAGTCGGCCATGGTCTACCGCAAGGACCTCGACCCCGAGGTGCAGACCAAGATCCGCGACTTCTTCCTCAACTACGGCAAGGCGCAAGGCCCGCAGGGCGACCACGAGCGCACGGTGCTGGCCGGGCTCAAGTACAGCCGGTTCGAGCCCGCCGACGACAGCTACCTGGCCCCGGTGGTCGAGCTGAAGAAGGTGGCCGACACGGCGCCGGCCGCCAAGGCCCCCTGATGGCGAAAGCCGGCCCTACTGTCGCTCCTTTGACGGGGCCGGCCGCGGTCATACCGCCGCCGCCGCGGATTCCGCTGGCGCAGAAGCTGATCAACATGCTGCTGCTGGGCGTCCTGGCGGTGATGCTGGCCGGCAGCGTGCAGTCGGTCGACCTCGACCGGATCCGCCTGGTGTTCTCCAACAGCGGCAACATGCGGGAATTCGCCACCGCCTTCCTGCATCCCGACTTCAGCCAGTGGAAGACCTACGTCGCCCAGATGTGGCTGACGATCCAGATCGCCCTGTGGGGTACGACCCTGGCCATACTCCTGGCCGTACCGTTCGGCCTGCTGTGCGCCAAGAACATCACCCCGGTGTGGATCCAGCAGCCGATGCGCCGGCTGATGGACATCCAGCGCTCGATCCCCGACCTGGTCATCGGCATGGTCTTCATCGTCTCGGTGGGCCTGGGCCCGTTCGCCGGGGTGATGGCGATCATGATCAACACCGGGGCGGTGCTGGCCAAGCTGTTCTCCGAGGCGGTGGAATCCATCGACCGCGGCCCGGTCGAGGGGGTGCGCGCCACCGGCGCCGCGCCGCTGCAGGAGATCGTCTGGGGGGTCATACCGCAGGTCGCGCCGCTGTGGACCAGCTACGCCCTGTACCGGTTCGAGAGCAATTCACGCAGCGCCACGGTGCTGGGCCTGATCGGCGCTGGCGGCATCGGCCAGGTGCTGTTCGACAGCCTGAACGGCTTCGCCTACAGCCAGGCCTGCGCCATCGTGCTGGTGATCATCGTCGCGGTGAGCCTGATCGACCTGCTGAGCCAGGCTATTCGCAGCCGCTTGCTCTAAAAACTCCGCTCATCCCGGCGACCCGAAGGGCGGCGCGGAGCGCCAACGCCGGGATGAGCGGATTAGAACTAGGCCGCCGGCTTGCGCCTAAGCCGCGCCAGGCGCCGCAGCCGGCGCCAGAAGCGGTTCCTGTCCGGCTCCGGATAGGGCTCGAGGTTCTTGAGGAACTGCTCGGCGCAGCTGCGCCAGGAGAATTTCTCGGCGAAGCGCCGCACCCCCGCCTTCTCGATGTCGAGACAGGCTAGGCAGGCCTCGCGCAGGCCCTCGGTCTGGCTGACCGCCAGAGCGCCGGCGTTGGAGCCGGGGATGATGTCGATCGGTCCCGGCGCGGGGAAGGCGGCCACCGGCAGGCCGGCCGCCATGGCCTCCAGGATCACCAGGCCGAAGGTGTCGGTCAGGGACGGGAAGACAAAGGCGTCGGCGCAGGCGAAGTGCGCCGCCAGCTCGTCGCCGAAGCGCGCGCCTTTGAACTGGGCGTCGGGATACCGGGCCTCCAGCGCCTCGCGCTGCGGGCCGTCGCCGACGATCACCTTGGTGCCCGGCAGGTCCAGGGCGAGGAAGGATTCGATGTTCTTCTCCACCGCCAACCGGCCGACATTGAGCCAGATCGGACGGGGCAAGCCCTCATAGATGTCCGGCTCGCCGCTCGCGCGCGGCTTGAACACGTCGGTGTCGACGCCCCGCGACCAGGGCGAGATGTTGCGGAAGCCATGCTTGACCAGCTCGTCGCGCATGGTCGGGGTGGCGACCATCAGCCGGCCGGAAGGCTTGTGGAACCACTTCATGTAGCTGTAGCCGGCCGCCAGCGGCAGCGGCAGGCGGGCGCTGACATATTCGGGGAAGCGGGTGTGGTAGCTGGTGGTGAAGGGCAGTTTCCACTCGACGCAGATGCGCCGCGCCGCCAGGCCCAGCGGCCCCTCGGTGGCGATGTGGATCGCCTCGGGCTCGAAGGCCTTGAAGCGGTCCTGCATGGATTCGTAGGCCCCCAGGGCCAGTTTGATCTCCGGATAGGTCGGCAGGGGCACGGTGGGGAACTGGTTGGGGCTGACCAGCTCGACCTCATGGCCCATGGCGCGCAGTTCGGCGACCACGCGGCTCAGGGTCCGCACCACGCCGTTGACCTGCGGCTCCCAGGCGTCGGTCGCCAGCAGGATACGCATCAGCGTGCGGCCCCGCGTGACGCAAGGGGGGAAGCGGTGGAGGGGTGGAGGGGAGTCAGTCTCAGCACGACCTTGTGGTGGGCCAACGTCCTAGAAGGCGAAAACGCGACTGCTATAGGGCGAAACTGCAGCCTTGGCGAGCTTAACGCCCTAGCTTTAGGCGCCGTCACATAAGATTATTCGTATAGGCCGCGCTTTTGTTGCGTTGCAATAAGCGGCCCCCTAAGTGATGCAGATGGTCCCTGCGCTCCGACCATTGTCGCCCCCTGCTCCGAGACCGGCGAAAGACACGCCCAAGTCCCGCCGCACCCGCGCGCGCATCCTGGACCACGCCGCGCGCCTGATCCGCGAGATCGGCTACGGGGCCGCCAACAACGCCGTCATCGCCGAGGCCGCGGGCCTGACCCGCGGGGCTATGCTCTATCACTTCCCCACCCGCGAGAGCCTTGTGGCGGGCCTCGTCGAGCACCTGTCGGCCCAGTCCGACGCCCTGTTCGCCGAGGCCGCCCGCGCCCGGGCGCCCGGCGCCGACGTCGCCGAGCACGCCATCGATTCCTACTGGCGGCTGCTGCATGCCCCGCCGGTCCTGGCCCTGCGCGAACTGGGCGCCGCCGCCCGCACCGATCCGCTGGTGCGCGAAAGCATGGCCAGTGTCACCGCCGCCTTCGACCGGGCCGAGCCCGAATCGGTCATGGCGCTCTTTCAACCCGGCTCGACCCCGCGCAGCCAGGCCGCCCGCGACATGGCGCGCTTCCTGCTCGAAGGCCTGGCCAGCGCCGACCTGACCTACAACGGCGAGGTTCGGGCCAAGCGTTTGATTGAAATGCTGAAACGGGTCGTGCACGTGCTGAACCGCAAGGGCGACGTGGCCGACATCTGGCCTGAATAGGCCGCTCTCTGTTGCCGCGGCCAACGTCATGCCGCACTGCAAAAAGTCAGAGTCTGTTAGCTTTATTTATTCACACTTACGGCTGCCGCCTGTCTGAGCGGCGGGAAAGCCCTGTGTGACATGAAGCGCCTGCGCATTGTCGACCTGCCGATGATCGTGAAAATCGGCTTCGCCCCGGCGCTCGCCGTGCTGATGATGGTCGCCTTCACCGCCACGGCCCTGGTGACCCAGAACCACCAGTCCAACGCCCTGCGCACCATCGTCCAGCGCGACCTGCCCGCCACCCTGGCCGTGCAGCGGCTGTCGCAGCAGCTGACCGACATCCATGGCGAACTCTATCTGGTCCTGACCCATCGGCTGGGCGGAGTCGACGTCGCCACAACCGACAGGCGGCTGGGCGGGCTGATCGACCGGACCGCCGTGCTCATGCAGCAGGCCCTGGCCATGCAAACCAGCGCCACCGAGGCGCAGAAGCCGGCCTATGACTCGGTCATGGCCGGGCTCGACAGCGTGCTGGGCGACATCAGCAGCATCCGCTCCATGACCGCCTCGGCTTCTTCCGCCGCCATCCTGCAGCGGCTGTCGGCGTTCGAGGACCAGTACGGGCGGCTCGACTACCTGCTCGACAGTCTGGTCACCACCGCCGGCGCCAACACCAAGGAGAAGGCCGACCAGGTCGTCGCCGGGGTCATGCGCGGCCAGCTGATCATCGTCGAGATCACCATCGGCGCCATCATCGCCATCGCCCTGTTGGCGAGCATGGCGGTGCTGAACGTGCGCCGCTCGATCGCCGAGATCGCCGGCGCCACCGAGGACCTGGCCCGCGGCGCCAACCGCCGCGACCTCAAGGCCATGAGCCGCAAGGACGAGCTGGGCGCCATCGTCCGCTCCCTGATCGTCTTCGACGACAAGCGCGCCAAGCTCGAACAGCTGCGTGGCCAGCAGGAAAGCGCGCGCGCCGCCAACGACCAGGCGCTGCAGTCCGCCAGCCAGCAGCTCGGCCTGGTGGTCTCCGCCCTCGGCGAGGGGCTGGAGCGCTTGGCGCGCGGCGAGGTCAGCCAGCGCATCGAGGCCGACTTCCCCGGCGACTACGCCAAGCTGAAAGCCGACTTCAACGGCGCGATTTCCAAGCTGCGCGAGGCGCTGAAGGTCATCGCCGCCGCCACCGAAAGCCTGTCGACCGGGGTGAGCGAGATCGCCCAGGGCGCCGACGACCTGTCGCGCCGCACCGAGCAGCAGGCCGCCAGCCTGGAACAGACCGCCGCCGCCATGGACCAGCTCACCGCCACGGTGAAGCGCACCGCCGCCGGCGCCCGCCAGGCCTCCGACGTGGTCGCCGCCGCCCGCGGCGAGGCCCAGCATTCCGGCGAGGTCGTGCGCGACGCGGTCGCCGCCATGGGCGAGATCGAGAAATCCTCGCGCCAGATCGGCCAGATCATCGGCGTGATCGACGAGATCGCCTTCCAGACCAACCTTCTGGCCCTGAACGCCGGGGTCGAGGCCGCCCGCGCCGGCGACGCCGGCCGCGGCTTCGCCGTGGTCGCCTCCGAGGTGCGCGCCCTGGCCCAGCGCTCGGCCGACGCCGCCAAGGAGATCAAGGCCCTGATCAGCGTCTCCGGCCAGCAGGTCGGGCAGGGGGTGGCCCTGGTCGGCCAGACCGGCGACGCCCTGTCGCGCATCGTCGGCAAGGTCGGCGAGATCGACGGCCTGGTGACCGAGATCGCCGCCAGCGCCCAGGAACAGGCCACGGGCCTCGCCCAGGTCAATGTCACGGTCAACCAGATGGACCTGGTCACCCAGCAGAACGCGGCCATGGTCGAGCAATCGACCGCCGCAACCCATAACCTCAAGCGCGACACCGCCGAACTGGTCGGGCTGATGAACCGCTTCTCGCTCGACGCCGGCGGCCCGGCCCGCGCCGCCTCGCCGATGCTGGCCGATCCCGAACAGCACGAGCCGGCGCGCAATCCGGTGGCCGAGGCGCGGGCGCGTCTGGCTGCCTTCGCCCAGCCGGGCTTCGCCCGCCGCGCCGGCGGCGGCGCCGCGGCCCCGGCCGAAGACGGCTGGGAGGAATTTTAAGCCATGCCGCAGACCATCGCCCTCTCCGCCAATCTCGACCTGCGCGCCGCCGCGCCCCTGCGCGAGACACTGCTCGGCTGCGCCGAAGAGGCGGTCGAACTCGACGGCGCGGGCGTCACACGCCTGGGCGGTCTTTGCCTGCAGGTGCTGCTGGCGGCCTTGCGCGACTGGAGCGCGCGGGGCCTGGCCTTCACGGTCAAGGATCCGTCGGCCGCCTTCCTCGAAACCCTCAGCCTGTTCGGCGCCTCCGAAGCGATGGCGCCGGCCCTTTCTCCCCAAGGAGCGTCCTGACGTGTCGCAAACCATCCTCACCGTCGACGACTCCCGCACCATGCGCGACATGCTGCGCATGGCCCTGGCCGGCGCCGGCTTCAACGTCGTCGAGGCGGTCGACGGCGAGCACGGGCTGCAGGTGCTGGGGGCCCACACCCCGGACGTGATCATCACCGACATCAACATGCCGCGCCTGGACGGGTTCGGTTTCATCCAGCGGGTGCGCGAGGACCGCGACCACCGCGCCACGCCCATCCTCGTCCTCACCACCGAGAGCGATCCTAGCAAGAAGGACCGGGCGCGCGCCGCCGGGGCCACCGGCTGGATCGTCAAGCCCTTCAACCCGGACAAGCTGGCCGAAGCGATCCGCCGCGTCGCCGCCTAGAGCCTTTCGAAAATGGACGAACTGGACGCCATCAGGATCACCTTCTTCCAGGAATGCGACGAGCTGCTCGCGGACCTGGAAAGCGGCCTGCTGGCGCAGCAGCGGGGCGCGGGCGACGCCGAGACAGTGAATGCCGTGTTCCGCGCCGTCCATTCGATCAAGGGCGGGGCCGGGGTGTTCGGCTTCGACGGCCTGGTGCGTTTCGCCCACCTGTTCGAGGCGGTGCTGGAAGGCCTGCGTTCCGAAAAGCTGGAGCCGACGCCGGACCTCGTCTCCCTGCTGCTCGGCGCCCATGACGAGTTGATCGACCACGTCACCGCCGCCCGCACCGGCCGCGTGCAGGACCTGCGGCGCCTGTCAGGCGTCTCCGTCCGCCTGGCCGAGATCGTCGACCGGCTGAAGGTCGCGGCGCTCGACGCGTCGCCGGAGGCCGCCACCGCCCCCGAGCGGGACGATTTCGATTTTGACTTCACGCCTCTGGCGGCCAGCCTGGAGCCCCTGCCCGCGCCACCGCTGACCGCGCCCGCCCCGCCGGCGCCGCTGGGCTGGACCATCGCCTTCCGCCCCCTGGCCGAACTGTACCGCAAGGCCAACGAGCCCGCCGTTCTGCTGCGCGAACTGGCGCGGCTGGGCGAGGCTAGGGCGGTGCTCGATCTCAGCGACCTGCCGTCGCTGCAGGCGCTCGATCCGGAAGACGGCTACCTGGCCTGGACCATCGACGTCGCCGGCGACATTGAGAAGGCGCAGGTCGCCGAGGTGTTCGAGTTCGTCGAGGGCGACTGCGACCTGGTGATCAGCCCCATGGGCCAGGCCGCGCCGGCCGCCGCCGCGCCCGAGCCCCAGTTCGCGTCCGAGCCCCAGGCTGAACTTCCGATCGCGCCGCCGCCGGTGAAGATCGCACCGCCGCCGCTGCTGACGCTGGTGGAGCCTGAGCCGGCTCCGCCGCCGCACGTTGAGCCCGAACCACCGCGGGCCGTCCAATCGGAATCTGCGCAGCCCGAGTCCCCGCCGGCTGAAGCTCCCGTGCAGACGCCGCCGCCGCAGTCGGTGATCCGCGTCGATCCGGAACGGGTCGACCGGCTGGTCGATCTGGTCGGCGAACTGGTGATCAGCCAGGTGATGCTGGCGCAGAAAGTCCAGGAGGCCGGCCTGCCCCCGTCGTCGGGCCTGGTCGCCGGGCTGGAGGAACTGGAACAGCTGACCCGCGAGATTCAGGACGGGGTCATGGCCATCCGCGCCCAGCAGGTGCGGGCCGTGTTCCAGCGCATGCCGCGCCTGGTGCGCGAGGTCGCCGCCCTGACCGGAAAACAGGCCCGGCTGGTGACCGACGGCGAGGCCACCGAGGTCGACCGCACGGTGATCGAGCGCCTGGCCGAACCCCTGACCCACATGATCCGCAACGCCATCGACCACGGGCTGGAGACGCCGGAAGAGCGCGCCGCCCTGGGCAAGAGCCCTGAGGGCGTGATCCGCCTCAGCGCACAGCACCGCGGCGCACGCATCGTCATCGAGGTGTCCGACGACGGCCGCGGCATCGACCGCCGCCGCGTGCTGTCCACCGCCGTCGCGCGCGGCCTGGTCGCCGCCGACGCCCAGCTCGACGACGAGGCCATCGACAACCTGATCTTCCTGCCCGGCTTCTCCACCGCCTCGGCGGTGTCCGACATCTCCGGCCGCGGCGTCGGCATGGATGTGGTGCGCCGCTCGGTGCAGGCGCTCGGCGGCCGCATCGCCATCGCCTCGGTTCCGGGCCGGGGCGCGACCATCACGCTCAGCCTGCCCCTGACCCTGGCGGTGCTGGATGGAATGCAGGTCGAGGTCTGCGGCCAGACCCTGGTCGCCCCGCTGGCGGCCATCGTCGAGAGCGTGCGGCCGCGTCCCGAGGACGTGCGGCGGATCGGTTCTGGCGCCGTGCTGGCGGTGCGCGACAGCTTCATCCCCCTGGTCGACGTTGGGGTGGTGCTGGGCTTCCGCGACCGGCCGATCAACCCCGCCGACGGCATTGTCCTGCTGGTGGAAACCGACGACGGCGGCCGCGTCGCCCTGGTCGCCGACGAAATCCACGGCCAGCGCCAGGTGGTGATCAAGTCGCTGGAATCCAACTACGGCCAGGTGGCCGGCATCTCCGCCGCCACCATCATGGGCGATGGCCGCATCGCCCTGATCATCGACATCGACGCCGTCATCAGCATGCGCAACCGGCCTGCGCCGGCGCCCCTCCTCGCCGCGGAATGATCTCGCCATGAGCCCACTGACTGAAAGCAGCGACGCCAAGGAAGCCGGCCAGCGGGAACTGATCACCTTCCGCGTCGGCGCCCAGGAATTCTGCGTCGACATCATGGCGGTGCGCGAGATCAGGGGCTGGACCCCGGCGACGCCCCTGCCACAGCAGCCGGCCTATATGCGCGGCGTCATCAACCTGCGCGGCGTGGTGCTGCCGATCATGGACCTGGCGGGACGGCTGGGGCTGGAGATGGTCGAGCCGACGGTGCGGCACGTGATCATCGTCGTGCGGGCGGGCGAGCGCACCATCGGCATGATGGTCGACGCGGTGTCCGACATCCTGGCGGTCGATCCCGCCGCGATCCAGCCGACCCCGGACGTGGCCTGCGATACCGTGAAAGCTTTCATAACCGGCATCATCACCCTGGACTCGCGCATGATCAGCGAGATCGCGCTCGACCGCCTGCTGCCGAGCCGCGAGCAGATAGCCGCATGACCGCGGTCCTGCCGGCCCCGCCGCCGGAGTCGTCGTTCCAGACTGAGTTCGCCTTCACGCCGCGCGATTTCCAGACCATCGCCGATCTGCTGCGGCGGCGCGCGGGCATCAGCCTGCCGCCCGGCAAGGCGGCTCTGGTCTATTCGCGCCTGGCCAAGCGGGTGCGCGGTCTGGGCCTGGCCAGCTTCGCCGAATATTGCGTCCTGCTCACCGGCGAGGGCGGCGCCGCCGAGGCGCAGGTGATGCTGCGGGCCCTAACCACCAACGTCACCCGCTTCATCCGCGAGCCGCACCATTTCGAGGACCTGCGGCGCCTGGTGGCGGAGGCGGCGCCTGGGTTGCGCGCCGGCGGGCGCCTGCGACTGTGGTCGGCCGGATGCTCGACCGGGCAGGAGCCCTATTCCATGGCTTTCGCCGTGCTGTCGGAACTGCCGGACGCGGGAGCGCTGGATGTGCGCATCCTGGCCAGCGATATCGACACCGACGTGCTGGAGACCGGCCGGGCGGCGGTCTATTCCGACGAGGACCTCGAGGCTGTGCCTGCGCACCTGCGGCCGCATTGGTTCGACGCCTGCGCCGGCCGCGACGGCTGGCGGGTGTCGGAGGCGGCGCGGTCGCTGGTCGCGTTCCGCGAGATGAACCTCAACGCCGTCGACTGGCCGATGAAGGGGCCGTTCCAGGCGGTGTTCTGCCGCAATGTGGCGATCTATTTCGACGAGGACAGCCAGAACCGGCTGTGGCGCCGCTTCGCCACCCTAATGCAGCCCGACGCCTGCCTCTACGTCGGCCATTCCGAGCGGGTGCGCGACCCGGCCTTCTCCGCCTGCGGCCTCACCGCCTATCGCCGTACCACGGAAGAGGCTCGGCCATGAGCCCGGTGCGCGTCCTCGTCGTCGATGATTCCGCCACCATGCGCGGCCTGATCACCGCGGCGCTGAACCGCGATCCCGACATCGAGGTGGTCGGGGCGGCGGGCGATCCCTACGAGGCGCGGGGCGCCATCAAGGCGCTGAACCCCGACGTCGTCACCCTCGACATCGAGATGCCGAACATGAACGGCCTCGATTTCCTCGAGAAGATCATGCGGCTTAGGCCCATGCCGGTGGTGATGGTCTCCAGCCAGACCCAGGCCGGAGCCGACATCACCCTGCGGGCGCTGGAGATCGGCGCCGTCGACTGCGTCGGTAAGGGCGCGCTCGGCACGGCCTCGGCGTTCGAGGACATCGCCTTCAAGGTCAAGTCCGCCGCCAAGGCGTCCATCCGCCCCAAGATCGGCGACACGCCGATCGCCCGCGCCGATCCCGGCTACCGCGCCTCCGGCGACGCCGTGGTCATCGGCGCCTCCACCGGCGGGGTCGAGGCCCTGCTGGCCATCGTCAGCCACTGGCCCGCATCGGGCCCGCCCGGCGTGATCACCCAGCACATGCCCGCCGCCTTCACCCCCAGTTTCGCCGCGCGGCTCAACCGCTCCAGCGCCGCCCAGGTCTCCATCGCCACCCAAGGCGCCCTGCTGGAGCCCGGCCGCATCCACCTGGCGCCGGGCGGCGTTTCCCATCTGCAGCTGGCGCGTGACGTCCACGGCAACCTGGTCTGCCATCTGCACGAGGGCGATCCGGTCAACGGCCACCGGCCGTCGGTCGACGTGCTGATGGCCTCGGCGGCGGAAGCGGCCGGGTCCAAGGCGATCGGGGTCATCCTCACCGGTATGGGCCGCGACGGCTCGCTCGGCCTGCTGGCCATGCGCAAGGCCGGGGCGCGCACCCTGGGCCAGGACGAGGGCAGCTGCGTCGTCTACGGCATGCCGCGCGTCGCCTATGAGATCGGGGCGGTGGAGCGCCAGGTGTCGCTGGCGGCCATGGGCGAGGCGATCCTCGACCTCGGCCGGGCGCGGGCGCCGGGAGCGCGCTGATGCCGGTTGCCGCCTCCATGCATGTCCTGGTCGTCGACGACCAGCAGAGCATCCGATCCTTGGTGCGCAGCGGTCTCAACCAGCTGGGGATCAGCCAGGTCACCGAGGCGGCGGACGGGGCCGAGGGCCTCAAGTCGCTGGAGCGGGACCCGGTGCACCTGATCATCTCCGACTACAACATGCCCAATATGGACGGCCTGGAATTCCTGCAGGCGGTGCGCGCCAACGCGCCCACCCAGCAGACCGCCTTCATCATGCTGACCGGCCGCGCCGACCGCGAGCTGGTGCAGAAGGCGGTGCAGTTCGGGGTCAACAACTACCTGGTCAAACCTTTCCAGGTCGCCGTGCTGAAGGGCAAGATCGAACAGGTCTTCGGAGTCCTCACATGAGCCGCCCCGACATCCTCCTCGGCGACTTGGCCATGCGGCTGGCGGGCGAGCTCGACGCCGCCGCCGAGGCCTGCCACGAAGTCCAGGCGCTGGCCGCCGAACTGGCCACCACCGGCGGCGCCACGGTGGCGCAGATGGCGCCGCTGCAGTCGCTCGACGCCCTGACCCAAAAGCTGTCGGTCCTGTCGCTGGTGCTGCTGCGGGTCAGCCAGCAGGCGGGCGATCATCGCCTCGCCGCCGGTCCCCTGCTCGACAACATCGGCCTGTCCGACCTGGCCAAGCGGCTCGAGGCCGGCGCCTCCACGCCCAGCCACCGTCCCGGCGAAGCCGACCTGTTCTAGCCAGCCGCAAGGCGGTAGAAGGCGGCCTCCGCAGTTCCGAGGCGATGCCATGCCCCTGTCGCTCCCCGCCGGCCTGACCCTGGTCGCCGCCACCCACAACCCCGGCAAGGCGATCGAGTTCGGCGCCCTGCTGGAGGGCCGCTTCACCCTGCTCGCCGCGGGGGCCCTCGGCCTGCCCGAGCCTGACGAGACGGAAAGCACCTTCGTCGGCAACGCCATCCTCAAAGCCCGCACAGCGGCGCGCTTGAGCGGCCAGATCGCCCTGGCCGACGATTCCGGCATCTGCGTCGCCGCGCTCAACGGCGATCCGGGCATCTATTCGGCCCGCTGGGCCGGCGAGGACAAGAACTTCACCCGCGCCATGGCGGACGTGGAAGCCAAGGTCGCCCAGAGCGGCTCGGACGACAAAGGCTGCTGGTTCGTCAGCGCCCTGGCGGTCGCGTGGCCCGGCGATGAAGAAGGCGGGGGTCCGGTCGCCGCCTTCGAGGGCCAGATCCACGGCGAACTGGCCTTCCCGCCGCGGGGAACTCACGGCTTCGGCTTCGACCCGATGTTCAAACCGAACGGCCACGACCTGACGTTCGGCGAGATGGCGCCGCACCTGAAGGACGCCATCAGCCACCGCGCGGTGGCCTTCGCCAAGCTCAAGGCGGCGCTGTTTGAATAATCGCGACCTCGCGGTCTACGTCCACTGGCCGTACTGCGCGCGCATCTGCCCTTATTGCGACTTCAACGTCCGCCGCGACCGCGGCCAGGCCGAGCAGGCCGACCTCGCCGACGCGATCCTCGCCGACCTCGCCGCCCAGCGCGCCCTCACGGGTGAGCGCCGCCTGACCTCGATCTATCTCGGCGGCGGCACGCCGTCGCTGATGCGGCCGGACTGGGCGCAGGCGGTGATCGACCGCGCCGTTTCGCTGTGGACCGCCGCCGACGATCTCGAGATCACGCTGGAGGCCAACCCCACCGACGCCGAAGCCGCGCGGTTCGCGGCCTTCGCGGCCATGGGGGTCGGGCGGCTGTCGCTCGGCGTGCAGTCGCTGGACGACGCGGCGCTGCGGTTCCTCGGCCGCAATCACGACGCCGCCCAGGCGCGGGGAGCCATAGACGCTGGATTGGCCGCCTTCCCGCGCGTCTCGTTCGACCTGATCTACGCCTTGCCGGGCCAGACGGCGGACGGCTGGGCGCGCGAACTTGCTCTCGCCGCCAGCCTCGGCGCCGAACACATCTCGCCCTACCAACTCACCTATGAGAGCGGCACGGCCCTGACCCGCGCCGCCGCGCGCGGGGCGGTGATCCCCGCCGACAACGACCTGTCGGCCGACCTGTTCGAGGCCACCCAGGCGGTGCTGACCGCCGCCGGTTTCGACGCCTACGAGGTTTCCAACCACGCCCGCGGCGCCGCCGCCCGCTCGCGCCACAACCTCGCCTACTGGAGCGGCGCCGACTACGCCGGGGTCGGGCCGGGCGCCCACGGGCGGCTGACCCTGCCGCGGGGACGCATCGCCACCCAGGCGGAGCGGGGCATCGGCGACTACATCGGCGCGGTGGCGCGCGAGGGCGTCGGCTATGGCGAGCCCGAACACCTGGACGGATTGGCGGCGGCGCAGGAGCGGCTGCTGATGGGGTTGCGCACCGACATGGGCGTCCCGCTGGCGGACCTCAGCCCGCTCGGCCTGCACGCCGGCGCGGCGCGGCTGGCCCCACTGCTGGCCCAGGGGCTTGTCCAGGTTGTGAATGACCGGCTGATGGCTACCATGAGCGGCCGGCTGGTGCTCGATCGGCTCACCGCCGCCCTGGAATCAGACTGACGTGTCACGCCCCGATCCGCCGCCCCTGTCCGACGCGCCGCTGGCGCCGGGCCTCTATGTGACGGCGACGCCGATCGGCAACCTGCGCGACGTCACCCTGCGGGCGCTCGACGTGCTCAACGCCTGCGACCTGGTCCTGGCCGAGGACACCCGCGTCACCGCCAAGCTGCTGACCGCCTATCAGCTGTCCAAGCCGATGCAGCGCTTCGACGAGCACGCCGCCGCCCAGGCCATGCCGAAGATTCTCGAGCGCCTGGCGGCGGGCGCGCGCATCGCGCTGTGCAGCGACGCCGGCACGCCGCTGGTGTCCGACCCCGGATCGCGCCTGGTCGCCGCCGCCCTGGCCCAGGGCTCGAAGGTCTTCCCCCTGCCGGGCGCCAGCGCGGTGTTGGCGGCGGTGGTGGCCGCCGGCCTGCCGTCCGACCGCTTTCTGTTCGCCGGCTTCGCCCCGCCGAAGGGGGCCGCGCGGGACAGGTTCTTCACCGAGCTGGCGCCGGTCCCGGCGTCCCTGGTGTTCTTCGAGAGTCAGTCGCGGGTCGCCTCCAGCCTCGCCGCCATGGCGCGGGCCTTTGGCGACCGCCCCGCCGTGGTGGCGCGCGAGCTGACCAAGCTGCACGAGACCTGCCATCGCGGAACCCTGCTGAGCCTTTCCGCCGACCCGGCCCTGGCCGACCCCAAGGGCGAGATCGTCATCGTCGTCGGCCCGCCACTGGCCGCGGCGCCGTCGTCGGTGGAGGACGCCGACGCCCTGCTGGACGAGGCCATGGCCCGGCTGTCGCCCGGCGAGGCGGCGTCCGAGATCGCCAAGCGTCTGGGCCTGCCGCGCAAGGCCATCTACGCCCGCGCGCTTTCCCGCAAGGCGGCGTCATGACCGGACGGCGGCGGCGCCTGGACCGCTACGGCAAGACCAGGCCGAAACCCGTCGGCCCGGTGCGCCGGGCGCGCGGCCTGGCCTCCCGCCTGCCGGGCCAGCGCGCCGAAATCCTCGCCGCCCTGCTGCTGATGCTCAAGGGCTACCGCATCATCGGCTTCCGCGTCCCCACCTCGCTCGGCGAAGTCGACATCGTCGCCGCCCGCCGCACCACCCTGGCCATCATCGAGGTCAAGCGCCGCGCCAGCATCGAAGCGGCGCTGGAGGCGGTGAGCCCCCACCAGCGCCAGTACCTGCGCCGGGCCGGGCGGCAGATTTCCTCGACCCACATCGGCCTGCGCGATTTCTGGGTGCGGCTGGACCTGATCGCTATCGCCCCAGGCCGCCTGCCGCGCCATATTCCCAACGCTTGGCCGGGCGATCCTGAGGCGCGCTAGGTGTGTAAGAAGGCCGCTATGACGCGTGAGGAGTCCGAACGGGTGCTGGAGGCGGCGGGTCAGGCCGACGAGGCCAAGTTCCCGCTGCTCGACGCCGCCGTCGCCTGCGCCATCCACGACCTGCCCGAGCGCGACGCCGTCTCCGCCAAGAACCTGATGCAGGATTGCGTCGAGCGGCTGACCAGGCGGCTGGAGAGCGAGGGCGCCGAGGACGCCCTGGCCGAGGTGATGTCCAGCGAGATGGGCTTCACCGGCGACCTGATCACCTACGACAGCCCGCTCAACGCCGACATCCTCACCGTCTGCGAGCGCCGCCGCGGCCTGCCGGTGGCGCTGGGGGTGCTGTACCTTCACGTCGGCCGCCGGTGCGGGCTGGACGTGGCCGGCGTCGATTTCCCCGGCCACTTCCTGCTGCGGATCGAGACCATCGAGGGGCCGCTGGCCCTGGACCCGTTCAGCGAGGGGCGGGTGGTGTTGCCGTCGGAACTCTCGCGCCGCGCCCTGCGCACCGGCCTGACCCCGGACGTGGCCAGCCGGCTGGAACTCCTGATGGCGCCGGTCAGCGACCGGGCGGTTCTGATCCGGCTGCAGAACAACGTCTTCGCCCGCGCCCAGGCGGCCGGCGACTACGCCCGCGCCGAACGCTCGGCCCTGCGCCGCGCCCTGCTCGACCCGCAGGACCATCGGCCCTGGATCGACGTCGCCGCCGCGCGCGAGGGGCAGGGGGCCCTGGCCGGCGCCCTGCTGGCGCTGCAGAAGGCGCAGGAGCTGGACGGCGGCGCCGCCATCACCGCCCGCGCCGCCCGCGAGCGAGTGCGGCTGCAGCTCAACTAACCATCTTGCTGCGGGGCCTTTGAGCGAAGGCGATCCGCGTTATATCAGCAGAGCTCCGCTGCAAAGGTCCTCATCGATGTCCCTCCGCGTCGCCGTCCAGATGGACCCGCTCGACCAGGTCGACGTGTCGGCCGACACCACCTTCCTGATGATCGAGAACGCCCTGGAGCGCGGCCACCGGGTCTGGACCTACCACCCCGAGCAGCTGGCGCAGGAAAACGGGAAGATCACCGCCCGGATGCGCGGCCTGGCCGGCCTGACCCGCGAACAGGGCCGCCACGCCAAACATCATGAGGCCGAGACCCTCGACCTGTCGACCATGGACGTGATCCTGCTGCGGCAGGACCCGCCGTTCGACATGGCCTACATCACCAGCACCCACATGCTGGAGCGGCTGCATCCCAGGACTCTCGTGGTCAACGATCCCGCCCAGGTGCGCAACGCGCCGGAGAAGCTCTACGTCACCGGCTTCGAGGGCCTGCAGCCGCCGACCCTGATCACCCGCGATCCGCAGACCATCGCCGAGTTCCGCGCCCGGCACGGCGACGTGATCCTCAAACCCCTCTACGGCAACGGCGGCTCGGGCGTGTTCCGCCTCAAGCCGGAAGACCCCAACCTCGACAGCCTGCTGGAGATGTTCTTCGCCAGCAACCGCGAGCCGGTGATCCTGCAGAAGTTCCTGCCCGCCGTGGTCAAGGGCGACAAGCGCATCCTGATCGTCGACGGCGAGCCGGCCGGGGTGATCAACCGTGTGCCGCAGGACGGCCAGGTCCGCTCCAACCTGCACGTGGGCGGCCGGGCCGAGGCGGTGGAGCTGACCAAGCGCGACCGCGAAATCTGCGCCGCCATCGGCGCCGACCTGCGCGCCAAGGGCCTGCTGTTCGTCGGCATCGACGTGATCGGCGACTACTGCACCGAGATCAACGTCACCTCCCCCACCGGCGCCCAGCAGCTCAAAGCCTTCACCGGCGTCGACGCCACCGCCGTGATGTGGGACCGCATCGAGGCGATGCGGCGGGGCTAGGGCGGCCTGCGGTTAACCCTTCGTTAACCATGAATTTTAGGGCCTGGTTCATAATTTGTTCTGGACGGCCAAGCTGGGTCGTGATGTGCTGGCTGCAACCATAGGGGGAGGGACTTTCACATGCGCGCCGCCATCCTGATCGCGATCGCCGCCCTGACCGTGGCGTCAACAGCGTCAGCCCAGGCCTACAAAAATCCTTACGACCGCTATGCCGACCCCTATTCGAAGCCGGGCAAGAACCCCTACGACCGCTACGCCGATCCCTACTCGGCGCCCGGTAAAAACCCCTACGACCGGTACAAGGTCCCCGACACGGTGGAGACCCGCCGCACCCCGGCGCCCACGGTCTCGCCGATGGACGCCTATGGCCGCAACGCGCAGAGCGACGTCGATCGCTACTACAAGCCCTATCAACCCCCGGCCTATGGCTCGGGCGCCTCGGCCACGGATCAACTCAACTCCCGGCGCCAGCCGCGCTCCGATGGCCGCTGCTACCTGTCGACCTGCCGCTAGTTCCCATTTTGTTCTTGCGTGACCGCTCCGCCTGTGATGGCCTGGGCTTCTAGGATTTAGGGAGCGGGTCTTGGTCGCGCGGGTGGTCACCCTGGCCTTTGAACGCGTCGAGGCGCAGCGCGTCGACGTCGAGGTGCAGGCGGTCGCCGGCACGGTCTGTTTCCTCATCGTCGGCCTGGGCGACAAGGCTGTGGCCGAGAGCCGCGAGCGGGTGCGGGCGGCCTTCGCCGGTTTAGGGCTGGCCCTGCCGGCCAAGCGGCTGGTGGTCAACCTGGCCCCCGCCGACATTCCCAAGGAAGGCAGCCACTACGACCTGCCGATCGCCATCGGCCTGCTGGCGGCCATGGACGTGATCCCGGCCTCCGCCCTCGACGGCTGGGCCGCCATCGGCGAGCTGTCGCTCGACGGTTCGATCTCCAAGGTGGCGGGCGCCTTGCCGGCGGCGGTGGCGGCCGGCTCAATGGGCTTGGGGCTGATCTGCCCGGAGGCCTGCGGGTCGGAAGCCGCCTGGGCCGGCGACTGCCAGGTGCTGGCGCCCAAGAACCTGATCGCCCTGATCAACCACTTCCGCGGCGCGCAGATCATGGCCCAGCCCAAGCCGAGCGAGGTGATCGAGCCGCAAGGCCTGCCGGACCTGCGCGACGTCAAGGGCCAGGAATACGCCAAGCGCGCGCTGGAGATCGCCGCCGCCGGCGGCCACAACCTGCTGTTCGTCGGCCCGCCGGGATCGGGCAAGTCGATGATGGCCCAGCGCCTGCCGGGCCTGTTGCCGCCGCTGTCGGCGCGCGAACTGCTCGAGACCTCGATGGTGCATTCGGTGGCCGGGCTGATCGCCCGCGGCGCCCTGACCCGCGCCCGGCCGTTCCGCAGCCCCCACCATTCGGCGTCCATGGCCGCCCTGACCGGCGGCGGGCTGAAGGCCAAACCGGGCGAGGTGTCCCTGGCCCACAACGGCGTGCTGTTCCTCGACGAGCTGCCGGAATTCCACGGTATTAGGTAGCAAACACACCTAGCGGTGTGTGCCTCATGGGAGGCGGCTAGCTGGTACCTTGGAGTTCCAAGGTATGATTGGAATTGTCGCGGCGTTGGCCGCGCTAGTCGGCCAGCCAGCCGTCTGGCCACCGGCGCATTTGAAGCCGGTCGCCTTCTATGAGGGTTGGAGAGCCGTCCCATCGGATGTGCCGATTGTTCCGAAGCGCGACGGTCGTGTCCCGGGTGGTGGTGTAGCTCCTTGGCGGTAGCTTCGCCGCTCGCGTAGCGCGCCTCTCACAAGGCGCTGTAGCGAGCGAGCGGCGAAGCGGTGGTCA
>CANJOB010000034.1 GCA_947475655.1 Caulobacterales bacterium
AGACGCCGCCGCCCAGCGGTCGCGCACGATCTGGGCGGTCCACAGGATCAGGGGCGAGACGAGCAGCACGCAAGCCAGGATCGCGGTGAGGCGGTAATCCTTCAGCCCCTCCGCGTGGCCCGCCGCCGGATCGTACGGACCCTGCAGCAGGTTCACCGCCGGCGCCGCCGCGCCGCGGCCCAGCAGCCGCTCGCGCTCGGCTGGATCGTCAACCCGCCGCAGTGGGCGTGCGCCGACCAGGGCGGACAGCAGCTCCGGCTCGACCGCCGCCGCAAGATGCGTTCCTCGCACCGCCAGTTCCGACGGCATCACCGCGCAGGCGACCAAGCTGTCGCCGTCTGGCTCGGGCAGGAGGGCGTAGCTGGGCGCCACCGCCGCCGGCGTCACCCCCAGGCGGGCCGCCTGCGCCAGCCAAGCGCGCATGGTCGCGTCGGCCACGGCTACAACCATCCGGCTGCCGTCGGCCTCGACCGCGCCCAGGGCCAGATGCACTTCATCCATCGGCGCAGCCAGGCTGTCCTCCAGCAGGATCGCCGCCGCGCCCCGGGCCTGTTTCTCATTACGCATCGGCAAAGACAGCCGGTGCACCGCCGCCTCCACGCCGGGAACAACAAGGATGTCGTAGGCGAAGTCCGGCAGGTTGGGCGCATCAGGGCGCAGTGTGGCGCGAGCGATCACCCGCCCATCCTCGTCGAAGGTGAGCGTCGCCGCCGCGCCATCAGTGCCGTCGATGAAGATCAGGCGGGTCTTGGTCATTCGTCGGGCGTCCAGCGGCGGGCCACCGTGCGGATGGCGCCGGAGTTGTCCTGCTCCAGCAGGGCGTTCATCACGACGCGTGCGTCGCCATAGTCAACCTGCGTGTCGAGGGCGAAGTACCGGCTGGTCATGGAAATCTGCTGCAGCGGCGGCGCGACGCCCCGCTGCGCCGCCAGGACAAGCGCGGGCTGATTGAAGAAAGCCCCCTCATCTGCCCATCCGGCGGCCGGCCGCGCGGCCGTCACCCGCTGCGCCGCATCCAGCGGCAACGCGCCGCGATAGATAGCGCTCAGCACCGGCGCGCCCTGGAGGGAGAGGGTGTTGACGTTGATCTGGGAGGGCCCGGTGCGCGGCAGGGCGCAGACGTAGGGGTGCAGGCTTGCGTAGACCTCCGGCGTGAAGCCGGACACGGCGCGCAGCTCGCTCACTTCCGACAACAGGGCGTCCGAGGTGCGATATGGCGGGTCGCGGCGGGCGTAGGCCTCGTCCTCCGCGCCCAGCTGGCCGGTGTCGCCGTCGGCGTCTATCCAGTCGGCCAGGGCCGCCGACAACCGCTGCGCCTGGCCCGACGGCGTCCCCAGCACCTGCAGGAGGGCGGCGAACTGGGCGATACCGGCGGCGCTGGCGATGGCCGCGTCCGGCGGACCGACGACAACGCTGTTGAGGTTGAAGCAGGCGCCCTGGTCCGAAAGCCGCGCCACGATGACGCCGTTCTCGATCGGGAAGGTGCGTGGCTGGTCCCAGCCGCCCGCGAGGGTCACCCGCCCAGGCCGCTGGGTCAGCACCGACTGCAGCCGCAGCTTGGCCAGGCTTTCGGCGCCCAGCGCGTACCATTGCCCCTGCCCCACGCTCTGGGCGTTGGCGGTGCGGCGCAGGCCGAAACGGATATCGTCCAGCACGCCGATGGCGACGATGCTGATCACCAGCACCAGCAGCAGCACGGTGACCAGCGCCATGCCCTCTTCCTCGCGCGGCGGGATCATGAGCTTTCCCCCGAGACGACGAAGTTCTGGCTGACACGGCCGACGCCTTCGATGTCCAGTTCCAGCCGCGCCGCTTGCGGCAACAGACGCCCCGCGCCCTGGAATGCCGGCGCCCAGGCGCCATCGCTTAGAAACGACGCCGCTGCGCCGCTGACGCGGTCGATCAGCACCTGCGGCGGACCGAGCGGCGCGCCGTCGGGCGCGGCGCGCACGCGCCGCTCCAGCCGTCCCTCCGTCAGGCTGTATTCGACATATTGTAGCGAAGTGCGCGGCGCGCCGTCGGGGTTGGCGCGGCCCCGCCGCACCAGGGTGAGGAATGGCGCGCCGGAGATCGGCTGGGCGCCCATGAAGGTCGCTGCGCTGACGGCGCCGTCGGGCCCGCGCGTGCGGCGCGGCGCTGCCTGCGACAGGTCGGCTTTCAAGATCGCCCGCGCACGCTGCAGCTGGGCGACGCGCTCGGTGCGGCCGCGCACGGCCTCCTGGTTATCGGCGGTGAAGCGGCTCACCGCCACCCCGGCGACGCCGATCAGGGCGAAAATGAACAGCGCCACCAGCATCTCGACCAGGGTGAAGCCCTTCACGATGCGCTCCGGAACAGCGAGACCTCGCCGGCGACTGCGTCGGAACCGGGCGCCGACACGCGCACGTCGACGCGGAGGATTTGCGGATCCTCCGTGAGCGCCACTCGCATCCGCCAGCGCCAGGCGCGGCCGCCCTGTTCCTCGCCGCCCTCGCTGTCGCCCACCGCCGGAGCGAAGCGCGCGGTCAGTACGGAGACCGCCTGGTTCTCCGCCACCACGCCGGCTAGCGTTCGCTCCTCTACGATGGCGGCAGTTCGCGTGTTCTCCCCCGCCAGGTTGAGAAGGGCCATGACCGCCAGGCTGAAGATCGCCATGGCCACCAGGGTCTCCAGCAGGGTGAAGCCTTCACGGCGCGGCATCGATGCTCACCTGACCGGATTGGTCGATGCGGATGACGGCGCGGCCGCCATCTCGTGAAATCTGCACCAGGGCCGCGTCGGCGACGCCGGTGGGGTCGAATGTCAACCGCGTCCGCGCCGTGCGCACCCCGTCCGCCGTGGTGACGGAGACGCGGTCGCCTTCCGCCCAGGACGCGCTGACCGTGGTCGGAATTTTCGTCGCGTCCTCGTGCGGCGCCGAATGCTGCGCCACCGCGTATCCGTCGTCATCGATGCGAACTTCCGAGGTCTGGTTGGACAGCACCGCCTGGTCGCGCGCGTGCACGACGGCGGCGGCGAAGCGTTCGCTCTCGCGGATCAGGGTCGGGCGTGGATCTGGAAAAGCCAGCACCGCCATGGCGCTGACCAGGCCGAGGATCACCACCACGACCAACAGCTCGACCAGGGTGAACCCGCTCTCGCGGGCGGACTCACGATGTCCAGTTGCCGATGTCGGCGTCATTCTTCTCCCCGCCCTCCTTGCCGTCCGCCCCGAGCGAGAAGACGTCGAAGACGCCGTTCCGCCCCGGATTGGCGTAGCGGTAGGGATTGCCCCACGGATCTTCCGGCAAGCGCCGGATATAGCCTCCCGCCCGGTAACGCTCGGGCCGCGCCAGGTCGCGCGGCGCGGTGACCAGGGCCTGCAGCCCCTGGGCCGTGGTCGGATAGATCAGGTTCTCCAGCCGGTAGGTCTCAAGCGCCTGTTCCAGAACGGAGATGTCGACCCGCGCCTTTTCGACCATGGCCCGGTCCTGGCTGGGCAGGACGTTCAGCATCACGACCGTCGCCAGCAGGCCAATGATGACGATCACCACCATCAGCTCCACCAGGGTGAAGCCTTCGGTGCGGGCGCGGCGGCGCAGGCATTTCTGCAACAGGCGTATCATTGGCCAACCATGGAATTGATCTGGAGGATGGGGAGCAGGATCGACAGCACGATGGTCGCCACCACTGCGCCCATGACGACGATGATCACCGGTTCGAGCAGGGAGAGCGCCACGCTGGTGGCGGTGTTGAATTCGCGCTCCAGGTACTCGGCGGCGCGGGCCAGCATGACGTCGAGCCGGCTGGCGTTCTCGCCGCTGGCGGTCATGTGCACCAGGATCGCCGGCAGCACACCCGAACGCTTCATCGCCGCCGACAGGCCGCCGCCCTCGCGGATCGCCGTGGCCATGTCCTCGGTCGCCGCGCGCAGCACGCGGTTCTGCACCGTGCGGGCGGTGAGGATCAGGCCCTCCATCACCGGCAGGCCGCTGGAGATCATGGTCGAGAGCGTGCGCGCCAGGCGCGCGGCATGGACGTCGCGGATCAACCGGCCGATGAACGGCAGGGTCAGCAGGCGCCGATCGACGCCGAGGCGGAAAGACTCGTTCTGCATTCCGCGCGCAAAGGCCGCGACGGCTGCGGCGAGCACTAGCGCGATCAACCAGCCCCAGCCGCGCAGGACGTCCGAGATAGCGATCACAATCTGGGTCAGCAGCGGCAGGCTCTGGCCCATGGATTCGAACTGGTCGACCACCTTGGGCACCACGAAGGTCATCAGGGCAATCACCACCGCCGTGGCGGTGAGCGCCAGGGCCGCCGGGTAGACCAGGGCCGTGATTACCTTGTTGCGCACCTGCTGTTCCCGCTCCAGCAGGTCGGCCAGGCGCTCGAGGATTTCCGGCAGGCTGCCGGAGGTTTCCCCGGCGGCGACCATGGCGCGGTACAGCGGCGGGAACGCATTGCCCTGCCGGCCCAGGGCGTCGGACAGGCGCCAGCCTTCCAGCACGGCGGCGTGGGTCGATTGCAGGAGCCGGCGGACCTGCGGCCTGTCGGTCTGTAACGCCAGAGTGCGGAGCGCCTCCTCGAGCGGGGCGACAGCGATCAGGGTCGCCAACTGCCGCGTGACAAGGGCCAGCTGGTTGCTGCCGATGCGCCGCGCGGCGCGGGCCGGTCCGGCCTTGGCGGTCTCGCTGGCCGCGACCAGCTTGACCGGCGCCAGGCGGCGGCCCACCAGCGACTCCTGCGCCGACCGCTCGTCGATGGCCGTGACAACGCCGGTGCGCGCGCGCCCCGAGCGGTCGATGGCGACATAGTCAAACCTCGCCATGGTCCGCCGTTTCCTGACGGGTGACGCGCAGCGCCTCCTCCGGCGTCGTCAGGCCGGCCAGCACGGCCTCGCGCGCTCGCTGCGCCAGGGAGCCGCCGGCCTGTTCACCGATGGCGGCGATGGCGGCCTCGTCGGCCTGGTCGTTGATCAGCTTGCGGATGCGGTCGTCGATCCTCACCGTCTCGTAGAGGGCGAAGCGGCCGACATAGCCGGTGGCGCCGCAGTCGGCGCAACCGTGCGCGCGCCAGACCTTCGAGCCCCTGGGAATCTTCAGCAGCCGCACCGTCGCCGCGTCCGCCGTCTCCGGTGCGCGGCAGGTCTCGCACAGCCGCCGCACCAGCCGCTGGGCCGCCACCAGGCGCAAGGTCGAGGCCAGCAGGAACGGCTCCACCCCCATGTCGCGCAGCCGCGTGACCGCCCCGGCGGCGTCGTTAGTATGCACGGTGGACAGCACCAGATGCCCGGTCAGGCTGGCCTGGACAGCGATCTGCGCCGTCTCGGAATCGCGGATTTCGCCGACCATCACCACGTCCGGGTCCTGGCGCAGGATGGCGCGCAGGCCCGCGGCGAAGGTCATGCCGACCTTGGGGTTGACTTGGGTCTGGCCGATGCCGTCGATGCCATATTCGACCGGGTCCTCGATGGTCAGGATGTTGCGCGTCTGGTCGTTCAGCAGCTGCAGCCCCGCGTACAGGGTCGTGGTCTTGCCTGAGCCGGTCGGGCCGGTGACCAGCACGATGCCGTTGGGCTCGCGCATCGCCGTGGTGAAGGCCTCCAGGGTCTCGGGCCCCATGCCCAGATCCTTGAGGCCAAGCCCCGCCTGGTCCTTGTCGAGGATACGCATCACCAGCCGCTCGCCGGCGCGGGCCGGCAGGGTGGAGACGCGCACGTCCAGACTGCGGCCGGCCAGCGCCAGGGAGATGCGGCCATCCTGCGGGATGCGGCGCTCGGCGATGTCGAGCCGGGCCATCACCTTGACCCGCGAGACGATCAGCGGCGCCAGGCGGCTCTGCAGGGTCAGCACCTCGCGAAGCACGCCGTCGACCCGGAACCGCACCACCAGGTTGATCTCGTAAGGCTCGATGTGGATATCGGATGCGCCCACCCGCACCGCCTCGGCGATCAGGCCGTTGATCAGGCGGATGATCGGGGCGTCGTCGGTGATGTCGAGCAGGTCGGCGGCGGCGGGCATCTCGCCGACCAAGCTGTCGAGCCCGCTGGTTTCCAGCCCACGCGCGCCGTCGGCGGAGGCCAAGCCATCGCCATAGACGTCCGACAGCTTGCGGTCGAAGGCGGCGCGGCTCATCGGCTCGATCGCCAGGCGGCGGCCGATCACGCGGCGCGCCTCGATCAGGGCCGTCGGGTCGGCGCCCTCGCGCACGCCCACCAGCGCCGGTTCCCCCATCTCCAGGAGCACCACGCCATGACGCTTGGCGAAACCGTAGGCGAGCACGGACATGACCGTCAGCGCACTGCCGGCGAGGCTGGCGGCGGCGCGATGACCGGCTTCACGGGGGGTTGCGCCTGCATGTAGTCGCGCACAACCCGCTCCAGATCGTCGTCGGGCCAGCCGGCGCGCGCGTTGGCGTAACGCGCTGCGGTGAGCGCCTGGGCATCGCCGGCGCTGCGGATGATCTTGGGGCGGATGAACACCATCAGGTTGGTGCGCCCGCGCTCGCGGCGCTTGTTGCGGAACAGGTTGCCCAGGCCGGGGATTTCCGACAACCCCGGCACGCCCTCGATCGACAGACGCTCGTTCTGGTCGAGCAGACCACCGAGCACGATGATGTCGCCGTCGTCGGCCAGCACCGTGGTCTCGATCTCGCGCTTGTTGAGGATCAGTTCGTTCGAGGTCGAGCTGACCGTGCCGGCCACCGCCGACACCTCCTGGCGCAGCACCAGGGTCACGCCGCCGCCGGCGTTGATCTGCGGCTTCACGTCCAATTGCACGCCGACGTTCTTGCGCTCGACGGTGCGGAACGGATTTGCGCTGTTTCCGACGCCGAGCTGCTCGCCGGTGGTGATGGGGATTTCCTGCCCGACCAGCAGGGTGGCCCTCTCGTTGTCCAAGGTCAGAACCGACGGCGTGGAGAGGATGTTCGAGCCGGTGTCCTGCTTGATGGCGTTGAGGATAGCGCCGAACAGGAGGTCTCCGCTCTGGCCGCCGATACCGAGCAGGGCGCCCGGTGTTCCGGCCAAGGATTGCAGCGCCTGGCTCTGGGCCGCGCCGCCGTCTCGCGCCAGGACGGCGGCGGTGAGGCCGAGGATGCCCGGCGCCGCGCCGCCGCCGAAATTTGTCGCGCCCACCGGCACCTTCGATCCGTCGCGGCCGCTAAGCGCGAACTGGACGCCCAGCTCCCTGGCGACCTGATCGGAGATCTCGACGACGATGGCCTCAACCAGCACCTGCTCGCGCCGTATGTCGAGTTGGCGCACCACCTCGCCAAGCGTCTTCAGGGTGTCAGGATCGCCGCTGAGAATGACGGCGTTGGCGCCGGGATAGCGGGCCACCACAGCGCGCGGGCGCCCTGGCCCGGCGGCTATGGCCGGAGCGGCGCCCGGCGCGGCGCCGGCGGCGGCCCCGACGGCGCGTGTGGCGCGGGCGGCGGAGTCGCCCTCGGGCGCGGCGTCGGGAGTCTGGCCGACCAGCTGCTGCAGCACCGGCACCAGTTGTTCGGCGGAGGCGTGCTGCAGACGGATCACCCGTACGTCGCCGGTGGATTCGGCGCGCTGGTCGAGGTCCTCGGCGATCTGTCTCATCCGCTGCACGGTCACCGCGTCGCCGCGCAGCAGGATGGAGTTGCTGCTCTCCACCGCGATCACCGTCAGCACGCCGCTGCGATCGGCGCCGGCGCCGGGGGCCGAGAGGCGTTCGATCACCTCGGCCATCTCGCGGGCGGTGCTGTTCTTCAGGGTGACGGTGATGACCGTGGCGCGGTCCTGGTCCAGGCGGCCGATCAGGTCGCGGATGCGGCGAAGATTGTCGGCGTAGTCGGCGACGACCAGGGCGTTGCCCTGGGTGGCGGTCACCACTGCGTTGGGGCTGACCAGCGGCTTCAAGGTGTCCGCCAGCCGCGCGGCGTCGACCGTGCGCAGACGGAAGATCTCGGTGGCGAAACCGTAGGACGCGCCGCCGACCGACGACGGTTGCTGCGCCGCGCCCTCGGCGGGGACCACGCGATAGGCGCCGCTGCCGGTGGGGATGGCGACATAGCCGTTGGCGCGGAGAGTGGAGATCAGCACCTCCAGCATCTCGGCCTGGCTCAAGGGCTCGTCGCTGGCGACGGTGACCGTGCCGGTCACGCGCGGATCGATGATGAAGGTGCGGTTGGTGCTGCGCGCCATGTCCTGGATGAAGGCGCGGATGTCGGCGTTTTGCACGTTGAGCACCTGGCGCGGCTGGCTCTGCGCCAGCGCCGGCGGCGCGGCGGCCATCGGCGTGGCGGCGATCACGATGGCGGCGATCAAGGCTCTCATGGACGGGGGACCTGCAGGGTTACGGTCTGACGCCGACCGTCGCGTAGAATGGTGACCTGGGCCGATGAACGGCCGGCCAGTTGCGCGGCCAGGTCGCCGGCGGTGTCTGAGGCCAGCGGCCGGCCGTCGAGAGCGGTGACGATATCGCCGGCGCGAAGCCCGGCCATGGCTAACAGCACCCCGCCTCCGCGCGGCGTGATGGCGAAACCGCCGGGCACCGAATGGAGGCCCACCTGACGGCCGAGCTGAACCATGTCCGCAGCTTGCGGCGGCGGCGGCGAGAGAGTGACCCCCGGCGTCTGGGTCTCGAAATAGAGCCGGCTGCCCACTCCGGCGCGGTTCAGCACCACATGGTCGTCGGCGACGCCGGTGAGGGTCAGGCCCGGCTGGACCTCCTGCCCCAGGGCATAGGATTTCTGCACCCCGTCCGGCCCGGCGATGATCGCCCCGCCGGCCGGCCCCGTGCGAACGCCGAACAGCTTTAGTCCCGATGCGCCGGCGCCCGCCGGGCCCTGCACGGCGTCGGGCCGGTTGAAGGGATCGAAACGCGCCAGGATGGTGGTGTCGACCGGCTGGGCCGCCAGGCGCAAACCTCCTGCGGTGGGCGGATCAGGCCGCAGCAGGATCACACCCAGCCGAACCGACTGCACCGTGACGAGTATCGCGAGCACGACTTCCGCCAGGCGCCGTGTCGAAGCCGCGCGCCGCGCCGTGAGACCGGAAATGAGACTGTTGAAGGCGGGCGGCACTGGCTCTCCCGAAGGGCGAAACACCCCGCACCAATTCATAGCGGGATGGCGACGGCTGGAAAGGCTTTATGACAGACCCCGCGCCGGCTGGCGCTGGTCTAGAACGTCGCGGCGGGCGATGGGCTGGCTCATGTCGACAGGGCGAACCGCCGCCCATAGGGTCCGCGGATGGACCTTTCGCCGGAACCGATGGAGCGCTTGGCGCTGACCCTGCTCGGCCCGATCATCGGCAGTTGCCTGGGCCTAGTCACACTACGCCTGCCGGCCGGCGCTCCGATCGGCATAGCGCGCTCGGCCTGCGGCGGCTGCGGCCGCAAGCTGGGGCCGCTGGACCTAGTCCCGTTGCTGAGCTGGGCAACACTGGGCGGCCGGTGCCGCACCTGCCGGGCGCCCATTCCCCTCCGTTATCCGTTCCTCGAGGCCAGCTGCGCCTTGATCGGCCTGTGGGCGGCCCTGGCCTTCGATGGCCCGCTCGCCGCAGCCACGGCGGCTTTCGGCTGGTGGCTGCTGCTGGCCGCCTTCATCGACGGCGAACACTTCTGGCTGCCAGCGCGCCTCACCGTCCCCCTGCTGATCGGCGGGCTGGCCGTCGCCGCGGCCTTCCAGCCGGCGGCGTTGTCGGGTCGCCTGATCGGCGCGGCCGTGGGCTGGCTGTCCCTGGCGCTGCTGGCCCTCGCCTATCGCCGCCTGCGTGGCCGCGACGGTCTTGGCGGGGGAGACCCGCTGATGTTGGGGGCGCTAGGCGCCTGGGTCGGCTGGCAAGGTATCCCGAGCCTGGTGCTGGTTGCCGCCCTGCTTGGCCTCGGCGTCGCGCTGGCGCAGCGGCGGCTGAAGGCAGACGCGCGTCTGCCGTTCGGAACCCTAATGGCCGCGGGCGCTTGGCTGATCTGGCTGTATGGCCCAATCAGCCACTAGCGGCGGAGATTTTCGACCGCCGACTCCCACACCGCCAGCTGATTCCTAGACCTCGGCCCAGAGCCGAAGCAGGTTATGGTAATGGCCCATCAGGTGAACCAGCCCGGCCACTCAATCCCGCTGGAGACAAGCCGATCTACGACCGCCAGAACGCCAGTTCGCAGACCAAGGCCGCGGCCACCAACCGTGGCGGCGAAAATCCGGCGTCGGGCGAAGGGGACTTTACGATCTACCCTTAAACTGTTCACGAAACCCGGTACTCCTCGCCCAGTCCGCCTTGGCGGAAGGTTGCGTCTCAAGGAGACGCAACACCATGCTCGATTCCTTTCGGCTGTCCCTATCGGCGATCGTGGCCGCCGCCTGCCTCGCGCCGGCGATGGCCGGGGCGGCGCCCAGCCTCGCCGGGGTATGGGTGATCCAGCCCGACTACCAGATGGGCCAGCCCCTCAAGCCGCCGCCGGACCTGACCCCCTATGCGAAGGACCTCGCCCGCAAACGCAATGAGGCGACCGACAAGGGCTATGTGCGCAGCGTCGGCAACATGCTGTGCACCCCCCAGGGCGGCCCGTCGCTGTTCCTGATCCGGTCGCCGTTCGTGATCATGGAGGGGCTTGGCCGCGTGGTCTTCATCTTCGAGACCGAAGGCTCCAATCAGCCGCGCTCGGTGTACCTGAACCAGAAGCCTCAGCCCGACGCCATCTACCCCAGCTTCAACGGCCATTCGATCGGCCATTGGGAAGGCGAGACGCTGGTGGTGGACACAATCGGTTTCAACGGCCGTGGCGGACTGCTGGGAGGGGTGCCGAAATCCACCGAGACCCATGTGGTCGAGCGCTTCACCCTGGCGCCGGACGGCAAGACCCTGCGCGCCCAGATCACCATGGAAGACCCCAAGGCCCTCGCCACGCCGTGGACCACAACCATCGCCTTCAACCGCATGAGCGACGAGGAAGAGCGGTTCGAAGTGTGGTGCGAGCCCGACCTCGACGCCTTCAAGAACATTGACCTGGAGGCGATGAAGGACTTCGACCCCGAGATCGCCCTGCTGCTGGATCCCAACCAGCGCCCGTCCGACCCCGCTCTCAAGATCGCCCCCGGCAAGTAGGAGACAAGGCCCATGACATTCATCAAGACCGGCGTGGCCGCCGCCGCCCTGCTCGCCCTGGCCGCCGCCCCGGCCGCTGCGCACCATTCCTTCGGCATGTTCACGCTCGACAAGGTGGTCACCGTCACCGGCGTGGTGAAGGACTACCAATACAAGATGCCACACGTTTGGGTTTACATGACGATGCCAGCGGCCAACGGCGCCACCGAGGAATGGGGCTTCGAACTGCACAGCCCGAACCTGGCGGCGCGCAAGGGTTGGAAGATCAACACCCTCAAGCCGGGCGACAAGTTGACCCTGGCGATGCACCCGATGCGCGACGGCTCGCGCGCCGGCAGCCTGATCCACGCCACCCTGCCCGACGGGCGCCAACTGTGGAACGCGGAATCCCTGACCCGCCCGTAGCCTTTCCCGGCTGACCTGAGAATCGAAAGGGGCGCCTCGCGGCGCCCCTTTCCGTCGTCCCGGGAAAGACGACGTCTAGGGCTTAATCCTTGTCCTTGAGCACCACGCCGGCGGGCGTGGTCACACTGACCATGAGGGCGTTCTTCTCGCCGCTCTTCATCGGGTGGACGACGATGCTGACCTTGTCGCCGGACCTCAGCGAGGTGCTGCTCCAACCCTTACGGCCGATGATGTTGGGGCTGGAACATTCCACGCTCCATGCATCCCCGTTGGCGGCGACGAAGGAGATCATCGCGTGCGGGTTCTGCCAGCTGTACGTTTTGATCACCCCGGTCAGCGGCGTGTACTTGGCATTGTCGTACATGCTGAAGGCGTGGTGGGCGCTGGCGGCGCCGGCGCTGAGCGCGAGGGCGGCGGCGAGGCCGAGGGAGAGCGCTTTCATGTCGGATCTTTCCTTCAGGACTTGGGCGTGAGCTTGGCTTCAGGGTCGCCCTCGAAGCGTTCGGACCATCCGGCTGCCCCGACTTCGCAGGCGTATTCCCAAAGCTCGGCGTCGGCCTCGAGGCGGTTGTAGCCGTGCTTGACGGTCCAGGGGCCGGTCAGGACCGTGTCGTCGATGAAGGTCATCTCGCCGGCCAGCGTCTTGCCGTCGGCGGAGACGGTGTAGCGTTCGACGATGCGGGTATTGGCGCTGGGTGGGGCGCCGCGGCCGATATGCGTCTTGCGGTCGTTGAGGGCGATGGTGTCGATCACCAGTGTCTTGCCCTCCCAGTGGCCGATCGAATGGCCGTTCCAGCCGGGGGTGACGCCGTCGGTGTGGCCCTTGCGGTTCAGGTAGACCGACCGGACCAGCGGGCTGTTCTCGGAAATGATGGTGACCCGGCCCGGCGTCTCGAGGAATTCCAGGGCGAACTCGTTCGCCATCATGCCCGGCATGCCGGTGGGCAGGCAGCGCTTGTTGTCGTCGGACAGCACCGGGCCGTCAGGGCCGGCGGCCTTTTGCGCCGCCGCGGCCGCGGCGGCGATTTCCGGCGTCAGCGGCGGCGACTCGCGGCGTCCGAAGTCGGACGGCTCCAGCAGCCACATGCCGGTCAGGCCGGCATCCTGCGCCAATGCCGGGCCGGCGCAGATGGCGGCGGCGACGGCCGCCAGCAGAGCTTGTCTAAACGCCATCCCGTCACGGGCTCCTGTTCAACACAGAAGGCAGCCTAGGGGATTGGCCGGCGCGCGACTGCGGGGCGCGTTCGATGATCACTTTCAAACAAAATGGGCAAGCGGCCGCCCGCGGGAGATAGCCGGCTAGTCGTCGCCATCAGCGTCGGGGTTGGGCTGCACGCCGTTGAAAAACAGGTTGAGCAGCACCGCCGCGATCGTCGCCAGCACTATGCCGGACCCGAGCAACGGCGACAGCGCCATCGGCGCGTTGCGGAAAAACATCGGCGCCATCACCGGGATCATGCCGATGCTGGCCGAGACCGAGACGATGATGACGTTGTTGCGCTTAGTCGACAGTTCCGCCCCGGCCAGGATGCGCACGCCTGTGGCCATGACCATGCCGAACATCACCAGCCCCGCGCCCCCCAGAACATAGACCGGCACCGCCTCGACCAGCGCCGCCAGCTTCGGGCTGAAGCTCAGGGTCAGAAGGATGCAGCCCGCCGCGACGCAGACGTAGCGTGAGCGGATGTTGGTGACGCCCACCAAACCGACGTTCTGCGAAAAGGACGTATAGGGAAAGGTGTTGAACACGCCGCCGATAATGGTGCCGAGCGCGTCAGCGCGGAAGCCCCGCACCACATCCTCGCGCGTGACGCGGCTATCGACCATACGGCCGAGCGCGTAGAACATGCCCAGACTCTCGATCATGATCACCAACATCACCAGCGACATCGTCGCCGACGACACCAGGTCGAATTTGGGAAAGCCGAAGCGGAACGGTTCGACGAAGCCGACCCAGTTGGCCTGCGCCACCAGGCCAAAGTTCATCTTCCCCAACATGGCGGCGACCACCGCGCCGGCGACGATGCCCGCCAGGACCGCGACCTGGGCCATGAAGCCGCGGCCGAACCGCGACAGGATCAGAATCACCGCCAGCACCAAGCCAGACACCCCCAGATGCATCACCGATCCGTATTCAGGCGACGACGGCGCGCCGCCGGCCGCCCAGTCGAAGCCGACATGCAGGAGCGAGCCGCCGATCACCAGGATGACGGTGCCGGTCACCACCGGCGGAAACAACCGCGTCAGGCGGCCGATGAACGGCGCGGCCGCTAAGCCGACGATGCCGGCGACGATCACCGAGCCGTAGATTTCGCTTAAGGTGTCGGTCTGGGAGGCGCCGGCGGCGCTGCGCGAGGCGACCATGGCCAGGATCGGGGCCACGGAGGCGAACGTCACGCCCATCATCACCGGCAGCCGCACGCCGATGCCCGGCAACCCCAGGGTCTGAATCAAGGTCGCCAGTCCGCAGGCGAACAGGTCGGCGCTGACCAGGAAGGCGACCTGTTCGGGCGGCAGGTGCAGGGCGCGGCCGATGATCAGCGGCACCGCAACCGCGCCGGCGTACATGACCAGCACATGCTGCAGGCCCAGCACCAGCAGGCGGTTGGCAGGAAATGTCTGATCCACGGGATGCACGTCCAGACCATCCGGCGGATCGCGAAGGGGATAGGGGGGCTGCGGGTTGTACTTCAGCACTTTGGAACGCTCCCGCCTTGGTCTTGGGAAATTGGCGCTGAGTATAAAGAACCCAGCCCTCGCGGCGACCGCGTCAAATCCGTATTCAGCTTACGATATTCTGAGGCAATGCGTGACCTGCGCGCAGGCGTCGCAGGGGCATCGCCTCGATTGTGAACCTTTTGCGCCCGCCGCCGCCTAAGGAGGCGGCAATCGTCGGTTTTTCGTCATTTTAAATGGGCGGCGGAAGTGTATTTCGCCAAGCACTGTTAAGTTCGAGTGGTGACTTGGCGGCGTCGATCCGGCGACGCGGGTCTGGGACTTCGGACTCGGATGCTAAACGAGCTCAATGTATTCGTACGCGCGGTTGAACTTGGCAGCATATCCGCCGCCGCTCGCAGCCTGCGCCTGTCCGCCGCCGCCGCCAGCCACCGCCTGCTGCAGCTGGAGGACCAGGTCGGCGCCCGCCTGCTGAACCGCACCACCCGCAACCTGCAGCCGACCGAAGCCGGCCATATCTTCTACGAACACGCCCTGGACGTGCTGCGCGCCGTCGAGCGGGCCGAGAGCAGTATGGCCACCGCCAGCGGCGTGCCCACCGGCGTGCTGCGCGTCACCGCCCCGCTGGGCTTCGGGCGCCGAGTGCTGGCCCCGCTGGTGGCCGAATTCAACGACAAGTATCCCAAGGTCGAGGTGCGGCTGCGGCTGTCCGACCACCAGGTCGATCTGCTGGCTGAGGGCATCGACATCGCCGTGCGCATGGCCGTGCTGTCCGACTCCAGTTTCGTCGCCCGCAAACTGGTCGACTGCCCGCGGATCGTCTGCGCCTCGCCGCGCTACATTGAGAAATTCGGCGCGCCGGAGACGCCGGAGGATCTGGCGCAGCACAACTGCCTGACACTGCGCTTCCCGGGCAGCGCCGAAGCCAGGTGGAGCTTCCGCTCGCACGAGGGCGTCAAGCCCGTGGCGGTCAACGGCCGGTTCGACGCCGACGACGGCGACGTCCTCACCGCCTGGGCGCTGCAGGGCGTCGGCATCGTGCTCAAGCCCTACTGGGAGGTGGCCACCCACCTGCGCAACGGCGAGCTGGAGCCGCTGCTGAGCGGCTACGAGCCGGAGCCCGTCAGCCTGTCCCTGCTCTATCCGCACCGCCAACAGCTGCCGATGAAGGTGCGAGTGTTCGCCGACTACATGATCGGCTGCATCAAGCCCTTGATCGAACAGCCCGTGCAGGTCGCGCCCTGGGGCTACAGCGGCTAGATCGCGACAAGTCAGATTAAAGCCCGCTGTATCTGGCGGCCTGATGATCGTATCCGTCGCACGAAGCGTGATGCACCTGTATTTTGACGCCAACGGCAAGAACAGAATGCCCCACTGAACCACATGATACCAAGACCTATGCGGTCGGTACTTTCCGGATGGCGCATCACTTTCAAACATTATCAGCAGGTCAGGGACGAGCTTTCGCTTTCTAATGAAAGTGAGGCGTCCGGCTCCCACGGTCGCCACCGCACCTATTGCGAAGGGGGATCATCGCAATGACCAAAAACTATCTCGCCGCCCTGCTAATTTCGGCCAGCGCGCTTGCCCTGCAAACGCCAGCGCTGGCCCAGACGGTCACAACCGTTCCGGCCGGCTCCACCGGCAATGAGATCGAATCGATCGTCATCACCGGGGGCCTGAGGTCACAACTTCTGCAGGACACGCCGATGGCCGTCACGGCCGTCAGCGCCGAGGAATTCACCAACAGCGGCTTCAAGGAGCCACGCGACCTGCAGTTCCTCTCGCCCAGCATCCAGGTGTCGATCCAGGGCGCCAACGCCGTCTACATCCGCGGCTCGGGCACCAACAGCCAGAACGGCGGCACCGAGCAGTCGGTCGGTATGGTCATCGACGGGGTGCTGATGGGTTTTGTCGACGACATCGGCGGCGACATCTCCGACCTCGACCACATCGAAGTCTATCGCGGCCCGCAGGGCACACAGTTCGCCAAGAACGCCTCGGCCGGTGTGGTCTCCTCCATGACCAAGAAGCCGCTGATCGGGAACTTCTCCGGCAGCGCCCACCTCACCTTCGGCGAGCACCGCGACACCAGCAACAACGCGACCGTCAACGTGCCGATCAACGACAGCATGGCGGCGCGCTTCAGCGTCAGCTTCCAGCACCGGGACGGAGTGTTCGATAACCTGGCCCTCAACGCCAAACAGGGCGGCCGGGAAATGAAGGGATTGCGCGGCAAGTTCCTGTGGGCCCCGACCGACGCGACGAGCGTGATGGTCAGCGCCGATGTGCGCCAGCAGTTCGACAAGCCGAACTTCCCACAGGCCTGGGCCTTCTGCGGACCGGGCGTCACCACCCCGGTGATCAACTATACCGGCACCCGCATCCTGCCAGGCTGCAACAGCGCGCTGATCGCCGGCATCACCCCCTCGCCGACCAATAGTCAGATCGGAGAGAAGGACGATGCTTACCGCCACACCGATTCCGGCGGCGTCAGCATCATGGCTGAGCACAAGCTGGGCGATTTCACCATCACCTCGCTGACGGCGTACCGCTTCATGACACGGGCCTTCCGCGGTCCGTCAGGCTCCGGCTACTACAACAACAACTTCCTCAACAACAAATATAACGGCGGCCAGGCATCAGAGGAACTGCGGCTGATCTCGCCGGCCGACCGCAAACTGACCTATGTCGGCGGCATCTTCCTCTACAGCCGCGAGACCACCACCAAATCGCTGAGCGCCGGTCCGGCCTACGGATCGGCCTTCATCCAGTATCCGAACACCCCCTACGGCCGCGACGTTCAGACCTCCGCCAACGGCGGCCTGATCCGAACCCACAACACCAACAACAGCTATGCGGCCTACACAGACGGTAGCTTCCATTTCACCGATAGGCTGCTGCTGAATGCCGGCGCGCGCGTGACCCGCGATATCATCTCCGCCGACATCGAAGCCTTCCGTGTGGCGGGTGTCTATCCGACCACGCTCAACGCGCCCCTGCGTCCGCCGGGCACGCTGAAGGTGAAGGAGACCGGCTACACCGGCCCGCAGTTCTATTTCACTCCGGATGTGCAGGTCTACGGGACCTTCGCGCATGGCTACAAGGGACCGCTGATCGACACGGCGCTCAACGTGCTGGACTCGATCAAGCCCGAAACCGTGAACATGCAGGACATCGGGCTGAAGTCGACCTGGTTCGAGCGGCGCCTTACCGTGAACATCACGGCCTTCCACCAGAAGTTCAAGAACTACCAGGTCAACGTCCTCAACCAGACCGTCATCCCCAATGTGTTTCAGCTGGGCAACGCCGGCGGGATGCTGAGCAAGGGCGTCGAGGTCGAGGTGGTCGGCCGCGTCACCTCGGACCTGACCCTGACCGCTTCAACGGCGATCAACGACAACAGCTATACTGACTTCGCCACCTCATGCTGGAACGCGCTGGAGCCCATCAAACAGGCGACCTCGGGCGTCAACGGGTGCTTCATCCGCCCCGGCACGACCACCGCTTCCACCAACGCCGCCGGCACCCCCCTGATCAACTCCAGCAAATACACCTACCGCCTGGGCGCAAACTACACGCACGAGTTCGAGGGTGGCTATGTGCTGGACAGCAACATCACCTATCTGCACCGCTCCCAGTGGCTGTCGGCGCCGATGGATCCGAATATCGTCAACCCCGGTTACGGCGTGCTCAACGTCAACGCCGGCGTGACTTCGCCGGACGGCATGTACCGGGTGGGCGCCTTCGCCCGCAACGCGCTGGATACATTCTTCCTCGCCGGCCGCCAGGCCAACAACGGCGGCTGGACCAACGTCCTCAACCCGGAATCGGTGCGCACGATCGGCATGTCGATCGACGCGAAGTTCTAGGCCTCGAGGCGCTCAAGGATTGGACAATCGGGCGCGCCGTTCTCTGCCGGTTCTGATTTGCTCTTGCGGATCGCGGCGCGCCCCGGACCCTCCATCGCGGAGGCCACTTTGGAAGGTAGAGACATGAGACGCATTGCCGCCGCCGCGCTTGGTCTGGGCCTGCTGGCCGCCGCTTCCGGCGCGCTCGCTCACCACTCCGGCGCGATGTTCGAGCCCACCAAGACGATCACCCTGACCGGGACGATCAAGGAGTTCAACTGGACCAATCCCCATGCCTGGGTGCACATCATGGCGCCCAACGCCGCGGGCGTGGTGCATCCCTGGGCGGTCGAATGCTCGACCATCAACATCATCGCCCGCAAGGGCTGGAAGGCCACCTCGCTAAAGCCCGGCGATCGGGTGACCATGGTGGTCCGTCCGGCGCGCGACGGCCGCGCCGAGGGTCTGATGATGAACGTGACCCTGCCCGGCGGGACCATCCTCTACGACCACAACTACTAGTTTCGCCATAGGCCGGCGGTCCGTTCGCTTATCCCCTGAACGTCCGTCTGCCTCTATCGAACGCCGCGCCTTTTCTCGGGGCGCGGCGTTTTCGTTGGCGAGTCACGCATAAAGGGGCCGGGCGCGCGATGCGCCCGGCCGGATCGTCTGCGGCGCCTCGTCCCTAGTCGAAGTCGTGCGGCTCCGACGGTGTGACGCCCATCTTGCGCAGGGCGGCGTTGTAGGCGGTCAGCTTATCCTCCAGCACCTCGCAGGCGTATTCGATCAGCTGGGCAGCCTCGCCCTCCTGTTTGGCGTAGCGGTAGCGGACGGTGTAGGGCGCGGTGTAGTTCTCCGGATCGTCGAGGGTAAGTTCGGCCACCAGATGCTCCGGGTCGGCCAGGTAGATCTTCTCGCGGATGTGCATCTTGGTGGAGACGCGGTTGCTGCGGCCGTTGAAGCCGATGGTGTCGACCACCGGGGTGTCGCCTTCCCAATGGCCGATCGAGTGGCCGTTCCAGCTGGGCTGGACGTAGTCGGGGTGCTTGTCCTCGAGGTAGATGACCCGCGGCAGGCTGCTGACCTCCGACAGGATCGTCACCCGCCCCTTGGTCTGCAGGAAATGTATGCCGTACGGCGGCTGCATCAGGCCCGGCATGCCGGCGGGCCAGCACTTGGTGTGCGCTTCGTTCATGATGAAATGATTGTCGGCGTTGAACTTGGCGTCGGCCGCGCCCTCGGCCTTCGCCTTGTCGGTCAGGGGAGCATCGCCGGGACGCGGCTTCCAGCCCGCCGGCTGGTCGAGCGCCCAGGTGCCGGTGATGTCGGGCTCGGCGAGCGCGGCGCCCGCCAGCAGACCCCAGGCCAGCAGCGGCGCCGCCGCGGACAACAGCTTCGATCTCATGGCCGTCAAACCTCATCAATGGCCGAAAACGGGGAGGTTTTCGTTGCCTCCACTATAGGGGAAAGCACGCCGTCCACTTGTTCCGACCACGCCCAGCAGCTTCAAGCGAAGTCGTAAGCTCGGCCGCATTTTTCGATGCCGGCGCCTATCGCCTGAGCTTCAAGCATCGCTTGAAAGTGCTGCGGCGCCCGCCCCATCGCCGCGGCGCCGGCTTGCTTTAGAATGAGGGCCATGGCGGATCCTCCGCCTCGGGAGCCATGACAATGGAGGCCTTCACCGACTGGCTGGGCGCCACCGGCGCGAGCATGACGATTCAGAACGTGACCTGGATCATCCCGTCCGTGCAGTCGGTCCACATCCTGGCCATCGCCGTGCTGCTGGCCGCCGTTGTGACGATCGACTTGCGGCTGGCCGGCGTGACGCGCCGGGGACCTTCGCTGGCGGCGCTGGAGATGCGCTTCCTGCCTTGGTTCTGGATCGCCCTGGCCGTGCTGCTGGCGACAGGCCTCATCCTGGTGGTGGGCGAGCCGGCGCGCGAACTGCTGAATTGGCTATTCTACACCAAGCTCGTGCTGGTCCTGGCCGTCACCGCCCTGACCGCGCTTTTTCAGCTGCGTGTCCGCGCCGACGACGGGGCGTGGGAGACAACCGCCGCCCGCCGCGCCGCCGGCAGGATTTTGGGCGGGGCCTCGCTGCTGCTGGTCGCCGCCACCATCACCGCCGGGCGGTGGATCGCCTACGTCGTCGTCTAGGAGCCGCGCCCATGGAACCCATTCTGCTGGCTATTGAGAATTCCGCCGTCGGCACGGCGATCCGCCAATCGGCGTGGCTGTTTCCCACCGTCGAGACCGCGCATGTCGCCGCCCTGGCGCTCGTGCTCAGCGCCATCGGCGTGGTCGACCTGCGCCTGGCCGGGGTGACGCTGCGCGAGCGCGGCGTCGACGAGCTGATGCGCGCGGTCCTGCCCGGCGCCTGGGTCAGTTTCGTGCTGGCCGCCATCACCGGCGCGGCGCTGTTCGCCAGCAACGCGGTCACCTACGCCGGCAACCCGGCATTTCAGATCAAGGTGGCGCTGCTGCTGCTGGCGGGCGTCAACATGGCGGTGTTCCACCTGGGCGCGCAGCGCCGCATCGCCCACTGGGACCCGCAGACCCTGCCGCCCGCGGCCGCGCGTGTGGCCGGCGGACTGTCGCTGCTGCTGTGGATTGGCGTCGTCTTCGCCGGGCGTTGGATCGGCTTCGCCGCCTGACCCGGAGCGATTTGCAACCAATTTGGGAAGGTGTTTGGCCGCTCTCGCCGCAGTGGAAGCTGAGCGATCGGGCTAGGCTTCCAGCGTGGTCCGCGATGCGCGGGCTGTGCTAGGCAGTTGGGGGGCGTGGCGTTGCGTAAGATCGCGGAACTGGAATCGCCGATAGGCGTGGGAGACGGCGCGCCGCCGCCGGACGTGCATCCGGTCGATCAAGTTCTGCCGGCGCCGAAGCTGGCATTGTTCGGCCTGCAGCATGTGCTGATCATGTACGCCGGCGCGGTAGCCGTGCCGCTGATCGTCGGCCATGCCCTCAAACTGCCGCCCGATCAGATTTCGCTGCTGATCAGCGCCGACCTGTTCGCCTGCGGCCTGGCCACCCTGATCCAGACGCTTGGCCTGCCCTTCGTCGGCGTGCGCCTGCCGGTGATGATGGGCGTCACCTTCGCGTCGGTCTCGCCCATGCTGGCCATGGCGGCCGGCGGCGCCTCCGCCATGGCGAGTCTGAGCCTGATCTACGGATCGGTGATCGCCGCCGGGATTTTCGGCCTGATCTTCGCCCCCTTCGTCGGCCGGC
>CANJOB010000035.1 GCA_947475655.1 Caulobacterales bacterium
GATACTGGACGCAGAAAGTTAAAACCGACCTATCCCTCGAGCAGATTAGTTAGCTAGGATGCGCGTGGGTCCCATCTAACGAAAAAGGGGGGGTGCCCCCGGGGTGGGGTCTGGCTGACGGGGAAAAACGAAGGGGTACCCCCCTGGGCTTGTGTTTCAGTAGGGGGGGAGGGGGAGCCAGATCACGGTGATCTCCGCCGCATTTGTCTGGTGAATTGTATGGTATTTAATTCTATCTACTAATAGATCAATAAAAACAATGATCTATGGCGGACAGGGTGGGATTCGAACCCACGGTGGGCTCACACCCACGGCGGTTTTCAAGACCGCTGCCTTAAACCACTCGGCCACCTGTCCAGCGCAGAGGAGGGGCTTCTAGCAGCGCTCGCCGGGGGGCTCCAGAATGTTTCCCTGTCTTAACCCTACCTCAAGCGGCGCTGTTGCACGGTGGAGGCATGGATCGCCCGTTCGCGCCCCTGAAACGCATCGCCCCGCGCCTGGCTCTCGTGCTGATGGCCGGCGCCAGCCTGGCCGCCTGCGCCACCTCCCGGCCGAAGATGGTGGGGCAGGTCGGCTCGACCCGCGCCCCGCCGCCATCCGCCTTCATCGACCGCGACACCGGCAAGGCCCTGCGCGGGACCATGAAGCCCTATCAGGTGCGCGGCCTTTGGTATTACCCGGCCGAGCAACCGGACTACGACGTCGTCGGCGTCGGCTCCTGGTACGGCGAGCAGTTCCACAACAAGAAGACCTCGAACGGCGAGATCTTCGACATGGACCGCATCTCGGCGGCCCACAAAACCCTGCCTTTGCCCAGCCTGGTCGAGGTGACCAACCTCGATAACGGCCGCGCCATGGTGCTGCGCGTCAACGACCGGGGCCCGTTCGTCGACGACCGGGTGATCGACCTCTCGCGCGCCGCCGCCGACCAGCTGGGCTATCGCCAGAAAGGCGTGGCCAAGGTGCGGGTGCGCTACCTCGGCCCGGCCGAGCCGTCCAAGATCGCCCCGCGGCTCTACCAGGTCGCGGCCGCCCCGCCGCTGCCGGAAGACCCCCTGACCCCTGAACAACGCTTCCCCGTGCGCCGCCAGGTGCTGGGCGAGACCGCCGGATTCCGCGTCCAGGCCGGCTCCTTCTCCACCCGCGACAACGCCCAGCGCGCCGCCGACCAGATCGCCGCCGCCGGGAACGCCACCATCGAGCCGATGGACCGGGGCGGGGCCACCCTCTACCGCGTCACCATCGGCCCGGCTCCGGACGAGGCCCAGGCCTGGGTCCTGCGCGACCAGGTCGCCGCCCTGGGCTTCCGTGACGCCAGCGTGCTTCGGCCCTAGAGCGCGATCCGCCGAAGTGGAGACCGGTTCGGCGGCGAGATCGCGCTCAAACCAAAGGCGCTAGAGCCTCGACAAACGCGCCATTCCGTTCGATGGGATGGCGATGGTTCGCGGCAAGTTCATCACTTTCGAAGGCGGGGAAGGGGCGGGAAAATCCACCCAGGCCCGGCTGCTGGCCGAACGGCTGATCTCGCGCGGCCACAAGGTCGAGCGGACCCGCGAACCGGGCGGCACCTCGGGCGCCGAGGCCCTGCGCGCCATGCTGGTGCAGGGCGGGACCGACCGCTGGTCGCCCATGTCCGAGGCGCTTTTGATGTACGCCGCCCGGCGCGACCACATAGAGCGGGTGATCGCCCCCTCGCTGGCGGGCGGGCAATGGGTGGTCTGCGACCGCTTCGCCGACTCCACCCGGGCCTACCAGGGCGCCGGCGGCGGGGTCGACCCGGCTTTCATCGACGCCTTGGAGCAGGGGGTGCTGGGCGAGACTGTCCCCGATCTGACCCTCATTTTCGACCTGCCGGTGGAGATCGGGCTGGAACGGGCGTCCGTGCGGGATGGCGAAGCCCAGGGGCGGTTCGAAGCCAAGGGCCTGGAATTCCATCAGGCGCTGCGGGCCGAATTCCTGGCCATAGCCAAGGCGCACCCTGAACGTTGCGTGGTGATCGACGCCGCCCAGGACATCGACGCCGTCCACGCCAAGGTTTGGGCCACGGTCGCCGAGCGGCTGGTCCCGTGAGCGAGGTTCCGCACCCACGCGACAGCTTCGCCCTGACCGGGATGGAGAAGCCGGACCAGGCGGTCGTCGAGGCCCTGTCCCGGGGCCGCATGCACCACGCCTGGCTGATCACAGGCCCGGAGGGCGTGGGCAAGGCCAGCTTCGCCTACCGCGTGGCCCGCCGGCTGCTGGGCGCGGCGCCGGATCCGGAGCAGGGGCCGCTGGCCTCGAAACAGGACGACAGCGTCAGCCGCCGCGTCTCGGCCCGGTCGCACGGCGACCTGATGGTGCTGGAGCGCGCCACGGACGACGGCAAGCCGCGCAAGAACATCCCCGTCGACGAGGTCCGCGCCCTGCCGGCCTTCTTCGGCCAGTCGCCGGCCGACGCGCCCTACCGCGTGGCCATCATCGACGCGGCCGACGACATGAACGTCAACGCCGCCAATGCCGTGCTGAAGACCCTGGAGGAGCCGCCCGAGCGCGGTGTGCTGCTGCTGGTCAGCCATTCGCCCGGCCGCCTGCTGCCCACCCTGCGTTCGCGTTGCCGCACCCTGGCCATCCCGCCGATGGACCAGGGGGCGCTGGCCGCCGAGATCGACGCGCGGCTCGACCTGGGCGCCGAGGACAGTGCGCGTCTGGCGCAGATGGCGCGCGGAGGCCTTGGCCGGGCCCTGACCCTGGCCGACGCCGGCGCCCTGGGGGCGGACGACGCCGCGCGCGGGCTGCTGACCGGCCTGCCGAAGCTGGACGAGGCGGCCCTGCTGGCCCTCTCCGACAGTTTTCGCGGCCCTGAGGGCGCCGCCCGGTTCGCCTTGGTGTTCGAGCGCCTCAACGACCAGATCCACGCCATGGCCGTGCGCGACAGCGAGGCGGGACGCGGCCAGGGGCTGGACCGCTGGGCCCAGGCCTGGTCGATCCTCAACCAGCTGGCGGCGGACACCGAGGCGCTCAACCTCGACCGCGCCGACGCCCTGTGGACCGCCGTCGCCCAGCTGCGCGCGGCCGCCGCCTGATATCCGATGCTCATAGACAGCCACGTCAACCTGCACGCACCCCAGTTCGAGGCCGACCGCGAGGCGGTGATCAACCGCGCCCGCCAGGCGGGGGTGGGACTGATGCTGACCATCTGCGACAAGGTCAGCTCCTTCGAGGCCGTGCACGCCATCGCCATGCGCCATCCGGACATATGGGCCAGCGTGGGAACGCACCCGCATGACGCCAAGGAAAATCCGTCTCTTAGCGCCGATAATCTCATCCAATTGAGCGAACGGCCCAAGGTGGTCGGCATCGGTGAATGCGGCCTGGATTTCCACTACGACCTCAGCCCGCGCGACATCCAGCTCGATGTGTTCAGGACCCATATCGCCGCCGCGCGCCGGACCGGTCTGCCGCTGATCGTCCACACCCGTGAGGCGGACGAGGCGATGGGCGACATCCTGGAGGAAGAGCACGCCCGGGGACCATTCCGTATCCTGATGCATTGCTACACCAGCGGGCCAGGCCTGGCGGCGCGGGTGGCGGCCCTGGGAGCCTGGTTCTCGGTTTCCGGCATCGCCACTTTCAAGGCGGCGCAGGACGTGCGCGACAACATCGCCGACATGCCGGCCGACAGGATCATGATCGAGACCGACTGCCCCTATCTCGCCCCCGTGCCGATGCGCGGCCGTCGCAACGAGCCGGCCTATGTTGGCCATGTCCTGGCCGAGCTGGCGCGCATCCGCGGCTGGAGCCTCAAGGAGGCCGAGGGCCGCACCGCGGACGCCTTCTTCGATCTGTTCGACCGGATACCGCGCCCATGACCGCCGCCTTGGAGTTCACCATCCTCGGCTGCGGATCGTCCGGCGGCGTGCCGCGCGCCGATGGAAACTGGGGCGATTGCGATCCGGCCGAGCCGAAAAACCGTCGCAGCCGCTGTTCGCTGCTGGTCCGCCGCAGAACAGGGGAGGGCGAGACCTGCGTCCTGATCGACACCTCGCCGGATCTCCGCCTGCAGTGCATCGCCGCGAACGTACAGAGGCTGGACGCCATCCTATACACTCACGACCACGCCGATCAGGCGCACGGCATCGACGACGCGCGGGCCTTCTTCCTGCGCAACCGCGTCCGCATCCCGGCCTGGATGGACCAGGTCACGCACGACAGCCTGATGCAGCGGTTCGGCTACATCTTCCGCGCCCAGGGCGGCTATCCGGCGATCCTGGAGGAAAGGCTCATTCCGCCGCACGGCGCGGCGTGGTCGGTCGGGGGGGCGGGGGGCGATATTCCGGTCTGCACCTTCGACCTGGAGCATGGCGAGATTCGTTCGGTCGGCTACCGCCTGGGCGACGTGGCCTACACGCCGGACGTCGGCGGCATTCCCGAGGAAAGTTTCGAGGCCCTCAGCGGCCTGGACGTCTGGATCGTCGACGCCCTGCGCTGGACCACCCATCCCAGCCACGCCCACGTGGAGCGATCCCTGGAGTGGATCGCCCGCGCCAGGCCGCGTCTGGCGATCCTGACCAACATGCATATCGATTTGGATTACAATGACTTGTCGGCCAAACTTCCCGCCAATGTCATCGCCGCCTTCGACGGCCAGATCTTCGAGAGCCCGGTGACAGCCTAGGCCCTAGTGGCGGATCTGCGACGACATTTGATCCAGGTCGTAGTCCTTGCAGGGATCGCTTTCCGGCAGGAAGGCCTTGGGATCGGTGTTGAGCGGGATGCGCCGTGTGTTCATCTTCCACGGCTCAACCAGCACCACCGGGTCGTCGACCGTGACGTCATAGACCAGGGTGTTACCGTCGCGGCGCAGGCGTTCGACCACGTGCATCTGGTCTGAGTGGAAATAGCCGCCCTTGTCGAACCATGTCAGGTCGTTGAAGCCGACGGAGTCGATCACCAGTGTGTCGCCCTCCCACTTGCCGACGCTGTCGCCATAGAAGGTCACGTCGATGGCCCGGATCGGGTCGTGTGGACGGCCGTCGGTGGGGATGACGCGGTAGTCGGCGGCGGCGGTGGTCGCCATGGCCCCGCCGGAGCGGTAGAGGAACAGCATGTCCTTATCGTTCTGGACGATCCGCGCCGGCGGTCCGACACGCGGCAGCCCGTAGGGCTGGCAGAGGAACAGCGGGTCCTCCTTGTTGGTGTTCATGTCCAGGTACTGCACCCGGTCCCAGTGCTCGGGCTTGTACATCGGCCGGTTGGGATCGCCGCGGCCGGTGAATTCGCCGTCGATTCCTTGATTGGTCTGTTCGGTGCAGTCGATCTGGGTCGGCGCGCAACGCCGCGAGGCGAACACGACCTCGAGGCCGGGCACATCGTCGTAGGCGCGGCCTTGGCCGCCCCACATGCCGGTGAGGTCCGGCTTGCCGTCGGCGCGGATCGGCGTCTGAGCGCCGGCGCCGGTAGCGACGATCGCCGTCAGGGCCGCGGCAAGCAGAACAAGGCGTCGGGGGTTCATGGATATCCTCACCGTTGTTGTTTGGCGGCATTTTAGGTTGATGGCCGGATTTTGTAACGATGTGAATGTGAAGCGGCCCCGGTTTCGCCAGCCTTCATATTTCTGATAATATGTCTTAGGCGCAATTGGGATACGGTGCTACGAGGTCCGAAATCGGCGCGAAACTGTGCCCCATCCTGCTATCATGGCGCATGACCGCAGACGAACAAATCGCCGCAACAAATTGGTATTCCGTCACTTCTCAACTCGACACGCACGGCTGGGTGATCCTTCCAGGGCTGCTGGACGACGCAGCCTGTGACGCCCTGTCGGCGCTCTACGGTCCCGGCGATCTCTTCCGCAGCCATGTCGTGATGCAGCGTCACGGGTTCGGCCGCGGCGAATACCGCTATTTCAGCTATCCGCTTCCGCCGCTGGTCGAGGCCCTGCGCGCCGCGCTCTATCCGCAGATGGCGCCCATCGCCAACCGCTGGCACGAGCGTATGGGCAATCCGGTCAGGTTCCCGGCCAGCGACGCCGCCTTCATCGACCGCTGCCACGCCGCCGGCCAGACCCGCCCCACGCCCCTGCTGCTCCAATACGGACCCGGCGACTACAACTGCTTGCACCAGGACCTGTACGGCGAACACGTCTTCCCGCTGCAGGCGGTGGTGCTGCTATCCGCGCCGGGCGAGGACTTCGACGGCGGCGAACTGGTGCTGACCGAGCAGCGCCCGCGCATGCAGAACCGCGTCGCGGTGATCCCGGTGCGCAAGGGCGACGCGGTGGTGTTCGCGGTCAACCGCCGCCCGGTCCAGGGCGCGCGCGGCGACTATCAGGTCAAGCTGAGGCACGGGGTCAGCGCCTTGCGGTCGGGCCATCGGCACACCCTGGGAATCATCTTTCACGACGCGGCCTAAATAAATTACTTGACGGTTATATTTCCTATTGGCGATATAAACGCATGAACCCCTTCGAAGCCATCGCCGAACCCAACCGCCGCCAGATTCTCGAGCTGTTGCGCGCCGGAGAGCGCCCCGCCGGCGACCTGATCGCCGCCACGGGCCTGAGCCAGCCCGGCGTTTCGAAGCATCTCAAACTGCTGCGTGAGGCTGGTCTCGTCAGCGTGCGCCCGGACGGCCAGCGCCGCCTCTATCAGCTGCGGGCCGAGAAGCTGGCCGTCATGGACGACTGGCTCAAACCCTTCCGGACCTTCTGGTCCAACACCCTCGACGCCCTCGACGATCACCTGGAGAGTGAACAATGACCACCACCCTCGGCGCCCCCATCGGCCACGCCACCCTCACCGCCGAAAGCCAGCAGATCGTCTTCACCCGCCGCTATAACAAGCCGGTCGAAAAGGTGTGGGCCGCCATCACCATCCCCGAGCGCCTCGCCGCCTGGCTGGCCTTCGCCGAGTTCGAGCCCAAGGCCGGCGGCGCCATCAATCTGGTCTGGGGCGATAACGCCAACACCATGCAGGGCCGCGTCCTGGCCTATGAGCCGGCGCGGCTGTTCTCCTGGACCTGGACGCTCGACGGGCGCGAAACCGTGGTCCGTTTCGAACTTGCGCCCGACGGCGACGACACGGTCCTGACCCTGACCCATTCGGGCCTCGCCCCCAACCACGGCCCCGGCGGCGGCGTGCGCGCCGGTTGGCACGCGCACCTGGACGCCCTGCCCGGCGCCCTGGAGGGCCGCGCCACCTCGCTCGAAGAGACCCACGCCCACATGAAACAGGATCTCGTGGCGCTCTATCCCCTGCCCGGCTGACCCATGGCGGCCCCGACGCCCAGGCTTCGCCCCGCCACGGCCGCCGACCTGGACTTCCTTTGGGCGCTGCACGTGGCGTCGATGAAGCCCTATGTCGAACAGGTCTACGGCTGGGACGACGCCGACCAGCGGGCCATGTACGAGCACGACTTCGCCCACGCCAAAACCCAGATCGTCGAGGTCGATGGCCGGCCCGCCGGCCGGCTGGAACTGCGCGCGCACGACGATGCGGTGTGGCTGGGCAATATCCAGCTGACGCCGGAGCGCCAGAACCAGGGTCTGGGATCAGCCATGATCCGCGCCGTGATGGCGGACGCTTTCGCCGCAGGCCTGCCGGTGCGGTTGCGGGTCTTCCGCATCAACCCGGCCCGGCGGCTCTACGAACGGCTTGGATTCAGCCAAACCCGGGAGACCGACACTCACATCTATATGCAAGCCTTGCCCTAAGCGTGCTGGGCGTCGGCCTTGCGGCCGAAGATGCGGTTCAACAGCCGGCCCGGATCGGGCGACTTCACCAGCGCATAGGGACCGTCGCCGAGCATGATCTGCAGGCCGAGCAGGACAGACCAGGTCAGGGGCATCTCGCAGCCGGCGGCGGTAAAATAGAACCCCTTCCGCACCAGCCAATATTGGGCCGCGCCCAGCATCATCGGCAAGGCGTAGAGGGCCACATAGCGGGTCAGGATGCCGGGAATAAGCATCAAGGCGCCGACGCATTCCACTGAAAGTACGTAGGAAATACACCAGTCGGGGTAACCGTTCTTGGCCAGGTTGGCCCACCAGGTCTCGATCCCGCCCGGCAGGATGGCGAACTTCCAGTACAGGTGGGCGATGAACAGCGCCCCCATCGTCACCCGCAACAGCAGCGCCGCCCAGGCGGCGGCGGACTTGTCCGACCCTTGCATCCGGCGTTCCCCCGATTGTTCTTGCGTGACAGTCTAACGCCGCACTGGGCATTGCAACGATGTTGTGTTCAGCCTCCGTTCAGGTCTGGCTTGGAAATGTGGGCCCTTAGGCCCACATAATGGGCCAACACGACTCTGGAGGAGTTTCACCATGCGTCGCATCACCACCTTCGTAGCCCTGGTCCTCGCCGGCGCCGCGGTGGCCGGAGCCGCCGCCGCGGCCCCCACCGTCGATGTCTCCATCGGCGCGGGCCTGCAGAAGAAAGCCAAGACCTACGGCGAACGCGAGTTCAACTACCTGAGCAACGACCTGCAGCGCTCGATCGAAAACGCGGCCGCCCGGTCCGGCGACCCCGCGCTCGACGGCGCCCGCTTCAACCTGGTCATCGCTGACGCCCAGCCCAACCGCCCGACCTTCAAGCAGTTGGGCGACACCATCGGCCTCTCGCCGCGCAGCTTCGGTGTCGGCGGCGCCACGCTCGAGGGCTCGGTGACCTATCCCGACGGCCGCGTCGTGCCGGTGAGCTACCGCTGGTACAACCACGACATCACCGACGCCCGCGGCTCCACCACCTGGACCGCCGCCAGCCGGGCTTTCGACATGTTCGCCTACAAGGTCGCCCGCGACGGCGCGGTCGCGACTCGCTAAACTCGACCCCGGAGCGTTTTCTGCTGAGGCAGAAAACGCTCCAAGTTCTTCGTGAATCATCCAAAATCCGGCAAACGGATTTTGGATGGGGGCCTCCCGCCCCGGGGATTCTCCCGATGCAGACGACACGACGGTCAGCGGGCGTGCTGGCCGCTTTCGCCGCGCCTTGCGTGCCTCTGGCGGCGCTCGGCCTGCCGCTGGTCGTCTATCTTCCCGAATACTACGCCAACGAGCTCGGCCTGGGCCTGGCCACGGTCGGCGCCATCTTCACCTGGGTGCGCCTGGTCGACGTCGTGTTCGACCCGGTGATCGGCGCGGTGATGGACCGTACCCGCACGCGGTTTGGCCGCTTCAAGCCCTGGCTGGCCATCGGCGGTCCTCTGCTCTTCTTATCCACCCTGATGCTGTTCTTCGCGCAGCCGGGGGTCTCATCGCTGCGCCTGTGGATCTGGCTGCCGATGTCCTACGCCGCCTATTCGATCTGCGTGCTGTCGCAGACCGCCTGGGGCTCCCTGCTGTCGGAAGACTACAACCAGCGCTCGCGCGTCTACGGCTGGTGGCAGAGCCTCAACATGGTCGGCATCCTGCTGGCCCTGCTGCTGGCCGCCCTGCCCCTGCTGGCGCCGGCGATCGCCGAGGCCGGCCGTTCCGCCAGCGTGCAGGCCATGGGCTGGTTCATCCTGGTCACCACGCCGCTCTGCTTCGGCCTCGCCTTGTGGAAGGCGCCCGAACCCGCCGCCCCCGTCGCCATCCACGCCACCAGCTGGCGCGACTACGCAGGCCTGTTCGCCAACGCCGCCGTGCGCCGGATCGTCGGCGTCGACCTGCTGATCGGCATAGCCCTCGGCATCATCGCCGCCCTGTTCTTCTTCTTCTTCGAGCGCGTGAAGGGGATGAGCCAGGCCATCACCGGCGTGCTGCTGCTGCTCTATTTCGTCTCCGCCCTGGCCTTCGCCCCGCTGTGGGCGCATCTGGCGCGCAAGCTGGACAAGCACCGCGCCACCGCCCTGGCGGCCGCCGCCACCGGCTTGGCCCAGGTGGCCGTGCTGCTGTGTCCGCCCAACAACATCCTCGCCACGGCGGCGGTGATCGTTCTGGCCGGCGTGCCCTACTCCGCCGCGGCCCTGCTGCTGCGGGCCATGATGGCCGACGCCGGCGACGAGCTGCGGCTGAAGACCGGCGTCGACCGCACAGGCCTGCTCTATGCCCTGGTCGCCTGCACCACCAAGTTCGGCTCGGCCCTGGCGGTGGGGATCACCTTCCCGCTGCTGAGCGCCGCCGGATTCCACGCCCGCGGAGACGGCGATCCGAGCCAGGGCCTGCAGATGCTGACCGTGCTCTACATCGCCGCGCCGGTGGTGCTGTGCGCCCTGGCGACGATCATGATGCTTGGCTACCGGCTCGGCCCGCAAAGACATGGCGAGATCCTCGCCGCCCTGGAAGCCCGCAACGCCAATGGCTGACGACACCGTCCCGATGACCCGGCTGCTGGCCATCATGGCCAAGCTGCGCGACCCGGACGGCGGCTGCCCGTGGGACGTCGAGCAGACCTTCGCCACCATCGCCCCCTACACCATCGAGGAAGCCTATGAGGTGGCTGACGCCATCGAGCGCGGCCACATGGACGACCTGCGCGACGAACTGGGCGATCTGCTGCTGCAGGTGGTTTTCCACGCCCGAATGGCGGAGGAAGCCGGTCTGTTCCGGTTCGAGGACGTCGCCGCCGGCATCGCCGACAAGATGGTGCGCCGTCACCCGCATGTATTCGGCGAACACGCCTACGCCTCCCTGGCCGATCAGGTCGAGGGGTGGGAGCAGATCAAGGCGGCCGAGAGAGCGTCCAAGGCCAAGGGCGGGGTGCTGGACGACGTTTCCGCCGGCCTGCCGGCCCTGACCCGAGCGGTGAAACTGACCAAGCGCGCCGCCCGCGTCGGCTTCGACTGGCCCTCGACCGACGAGGTGCTGGCGAAACTGCACGAGGAAGTGGCCGAGCTGGAGGTCGAGGTCGCCGCCGGCGACACCGCCAAGGCCCGCGCCGAACTGGGCGATGTGCTGTTCGTCTGCGCCAACCTGGCCCGGAAACTGGATATCGAGCCGGAAGACGCCCTGCGCGCCACCAACGCCAAGTTCATCCGCCGATTCGAGACCATCGAGGCGGCGCTGGCCAAGATCGGCAAGACGCCGGAGCAGTCGGACCTGGCCGAGATGGACGCGCTGTGGGACGCGGCCAAGGCGGCGGAGCGGAAATCTAGGTAGCGACCTCAATCGTCGGGAACAGCCGCTCGAACCGGCCGATCGCGCCCTCTTCCAGACGCGCCTCCAAAGATACACGGCCGTCTTCGTCCGCCGGCTCGACATGCACGCGGCCGTGGCGGTAGAGCCACGCCAGGGCCTCGCCCTCCTCGGGGCCGAGCGTGATCCGCACCGGCGGCGTGTCGTCGATCAGCAGCGACAGCCGCGCCAGCACGGCGTCGATCCCCTCTCCCGTCTGGGCCGAGACCAGCATGGCGCCGGTTCGGGCCGCGCGGGCGGCGAGCGATTCCCGCACGTCGGGGTCGGTGACCAGATCGGCCTTGTTCCAGACCTCGACCATGATGCGGCCTTCGCCGCTGTCGCCGTCCTTGATCACGCCCAGGTCGCCCAGTACCTGGCGCACGTCGCCGCGCTGGGCGTCGCTGTCCTCGGAAGCGATGTCGCGCACGTGCAGGACGATGTCGGCTTCCTGAACCTCCTCCAGGGTGGCGCGGAACGCCTCGACCAGCTCGTGCGGCAGGTCGGAGATGAAGCCCACGGTGTCGGAAAGCATGGCCGGGCGGCCGTCCGGCAGACGCACCTGGCGCAAGGTCGGGTCCAGGGTGGCGAACAGCATGTCCTGCGCCACCACCGTCGCCTGGGTCATGCGGTTGAACAGGGTCGACTTGCCGGCGTTGGTGTAGCCGACCAGAGCCACGGCCGGGTACGGCGCGCGTCTGCGCGCGCTGCGGTGCAGGCTGCGGGTGCGGCGCACCTCGATCAGTTCGCGCTTCAATTTCAGGATCCGGTCGGCGATCATCCGCCGGTCCAGTTCGATCTGGGTTTCCCCAGGGCCGCCGGTCGAGCCGGTGCCGCCGCTTTGGCGCTCCAGGTGGGTCCAGGTGCGGACCAGGCGCGAACGCTCGTAGTTCAGCCGCGCCAGCTCGACCTGTAGCTTGCCCTCGCGGGTGCGGGCGCGGCGGGCGAAGATTTCAAGGATCAGGCCGGTCCGGTCGATGACCTTGGCGTTCCAGGCTTTCTCAAGATTGCGCTGCTGGGTGGGGGTGAGGGCGTCGTCGATCACCACCACGTCGGCGTGTTCGGCCTCGATCAGGATGCGCAGCTCCTCCACCTTGCCCTTGCCGAACAGGGTGGCGGGAGTGGAGGCGCGCAAGGCGACGACCATCGCGTTCTCGACCGTGAGGTCGAGCGCGAGCGCCAGGCCAACGGCCTCATCTAGCCGCGCCTCGGGGGCGCGGGCGGCGGCGGCGTGGGGTCGGATCGGATGGACGACAAGGGCCGCGACCGGCGGCGGTCGCCGGTCGATCCCCTTGGAGGCGGATTTATTTGAGGTCAAACGGTCGCGATCACTCGAATTCCGGCTCGTACAGCTGAACCGGGGTGGACGGCATGATGGTCGAGATGGCGTGCTTATAGACCAGTTGCGACTGGCCATCGCGACGCAGCAGCACACAGAAGTTGTCGAACCAGCTGACGACGCCCTGAAGCTTGACGCCGTTCACCAGGAAGATTGTCAGGGGGGTCTTCGACTTGCGGACGCTGTTGAGGAAGGTGTCCTGCAGATTCTGTTTCTTGTCGGTGGTCATATTGGGTCTTCCAGTTTCGGGGGGCACAACGCCCTCCACACACATGAGTTGAAGTTTAGGCCATAGATGGCGGCCCGTGGCAAAGGCGAAGGTTGGTTAAGCCCCGCCCTTCTTCGCGTAGCGGATATAGGCAGCTCTTAGTTCCGTCGCCACCGGCCCGGGCTTTCCATCCCCCACACTCCGACCATCGACAGAAATCACCGGCATGACCAAGGTTCCCGCTCCGGTGATAAATGCTTCATGCGCGGCCTGCGCCTCCGCCGGCGTGAACGGGCGCTCATCGACCCTCAGCCCCTTATCGGCGATCACCCGCATCAGGGTAGAGCGGGTCACACCGCGCAGGATGTTGGAGGTCACGGACCGCGTGCGCAGGGTTCCGTCGGCGTCGATGATCCATGCGTTGGACGAGGCGCCCTCAGTTACCAGGCCGTCGGCGTCGACGAACCAGGCTTCGCCTGCGCCCTTCTCGCGGGCCGCCTGCTTGGCCAGCACGTTGGGCAGCAGGTTGACGCTCTTGATGTCGCAGCGGCCCCAGCGGTTCTCGGGCAGGATGACGACCGCGATGCCCTTGGCCGCCCTGACCTCCGCCGCGGCCGGGTCGGTCGCGCGCGCGGTGATCACCAGCGAAGGCGCGGTGTTCGCCGCCGGGAAGGCGTGGTCGCGCCGGGCGACGCCGCGCGTCACCTGAAGGTACAGCAGGCCGTCGCGGACATGGTTTCGGCGCAGCACCTCGTGCAGCACAACGGTGAGCGCCGCGCGGCCCATCGGCGCCTCGATCCGCAGTTCATTCAGCGAGCGCTCCAGCCGGGCGAAATGGCCTTCCGCGTCCGCCAGCTTGCCGCCGAAGATCGCCCACACCTCGTAGACGCCGTCGCCGAACTGGTAGCCGCGGTCCTCGATATGCACGCCGGCGCGGGCGTGGGGCTGGTAGGTCCCATTCACATAGGCGACGCGCGACATCAGTCGGCTTCTTCCTCGGCGCGGCCACCCATGGCCAGTGACTTGAGTTTGCGGTGCAGGGCCGAGCGCTCCATTCCGATGAAGGAAGCGGTGCGCGAGATGTTGCCGCCGAACCGCACGATCTGCGCCGCCAGGTATTCGCGCTCGAACAGTTCGCGCGCCTCGCGCAGCGGCAGGGCGATGATCCGCTCGGCGCCGATGGCGCCCGCCTGCCCGCCCGCCGGGGTGTCGGCCGGAAGCTGGTCGGCGGTGATCATCTCGGACGCGTCGCCCGAGGCCAGGATCAGCATCCGCTCCACGTGGTTTCGCAGTTGGCGCACATTGCCCGGCCAGGCGTGCACCTGCAGCGTCGCCATGGCGTCGTCGGCCAGACGCCGGCGCGGCATGCCGGTGGCCTCGCAGATGCGGTCAATGAAATAGGTGATCATATCCGGAATGTCGTCGCGCCGCTCGGCCAGGCCGGGCACACGCACCGGCACCACGCTCAGGCGATGGAACAAGTCCTCGCGGAAACGCCCGGCGGCGATCTCCTCGCGCAGGTCGCGAGACGACGACGAGATCACACGCACATCGACCTGCACGTCGGCGTCGCCGCCGACGCGGCGGAAGCGCTGTTCGACCAGCACGCGCAGGATGCGTCCTTGCGTCTCCCGCGGCATGTCGGCCACCTCGTCGAGATAGAGCGTGCCGCCGTGGGCGCGTTCGAACACGCCGATCTTGCGCGGGCGCCCGCCCTCGCCTTCCTCGCCGAACAGTTCGACGTCCATCCGCTCCGGCGCCATCACCGCCGCGCCGAGCGCGACGAACTCGCCCTTGGCCCGCGGGCTGGCCGCGTGGATCATGCGCGCCGCCAGCTCCTTGCCGGACCCGGGCGGACCGGAGATCAGCACGCGGCTGTTGGCCGGCGCCACCTTGGCGATCAGGCTCTTGAGCGCCTGCGAGGCGGCGGAGTGGCCGATCAAGCCGTCGGAATCCAGCGTCTGCACGCGTAGGCGACGGTTCTCGCGCTTCAGCGACGCGGCCTCGATGGCGCGCTCCACCACCATCAGCAGGCGGTCGGACTTGAACGGCTTTTCCAGGAACTCGTAGGCGCCGCGCTTGATGGCGCTGACCGCCGTTTCGATATTGCCGTGGCCGGAAATCATGATCACGGGCAGGTCGGCGTCGAGGGTCTTGACCAGGTCGAGCAGTTCGAGCCCGTCCATGCCGCCGCCCTGCATCCAGATGTCGAGCACCAGCAGCGCGGGTTTGCGCGCCCGCAGCGCGGCCAGGGCGCAGTCAGAGTCGGCGGCTGTGCGCACGGCATAGCCTTCGTCGGACAGGATGCCGGCCACCAGATCGCGGATGTCGGCCTCGTCGTCGACAATCAGGACGTCGGCGTTCATCTAAGTCTTCCTCACGACACTTCCGCCGGCGCGTTGACGGCCGGCGAGGGATGGGTCTCGCCGTCGTCGGCGACGCTCGATTTGGGAAATTTCAGACTGACCAGGGCGCCCTGGCCGCGCGGCGCGTCGGTCAGCACCAGTTCGCCGCCGTGGTCTTCCATGATGCGCTTGACGATCGCCAGGCCCAGGCCCGTGCCCTTCTCGCGCGTGGTCACGTAAGGCTCGGTCAGGCGGTCTCGGCCGTGCGACGGCAGGCCGACGCCGTTGTCCTCCACCGACAGGCTTACCGCGCCGCTGCGGTCGACCGACAGGCTGGCGACGATACGGCCCGGCGGGGCGGTGGGATCGTCGGCGCGGCGGCTGGAGATCGCCTCCGCCGCGTTCTTCAACAGGTTGGCCAGGGCCTGCCCGACCATCCGCGCGTCGCAGACGATTGGCAGGGCATGCGGCGCCTGAGCGATCTCGACCTCGATCTCCGGCGAGGCGACGCGCTGGGCGAACACCGCCTGATGCAGCAGCTCGGCCGCATCGGCGCGGGCGAATTTCGGCGCCGGCATCCGCGCGAAGGACGAGAACTCGTCGACCATGCGGCCGATGTCGCCGACCTGGCGGATGATGGTCTCGGTGCAGCGGTCGAAGGTCTCCAGGTCGCCGACGATCTCCTTGCGGTACTTGCGCCGCAGCCGCTCGGCCGAGAGCTGGATCGGCGTGAGCGGGTTCTTGATCTCGTGGGCGATACGCCGCGCCACGTCACGCCAGGCGGCGTTGCGCTGGGCGGTGACCAGGCGGGTGATGTCGTCGAAGGTCAGCACTAGGCCTTCCGACGAATGGCCGGAGACGCGGACGCGCAGGCGCCGCGTCTCGGCCTTGCGGGTGACGTCGATTTCGGCCTCGGCGTCGGCGCCGGCGGCCATGGCCTGATGCATCACCTCCGCCAGCTCAGGCGCGGCCTTTTCCAGCGGTTTGCCCAGCGCCTGATTGACCGACAGTCCGAGCAGCACGGCGGCGCTGCGGTTGAAGGCGGAGATGCGGCCCTTGTCGTCCAGGCCCATCACACCGGCGCTCACGCCGGACAGCACGGTCTCGATGAACTGGCGCCGCGCCTCGGCGTCTACACTGGCGGTCTTCAGCGCGGCCTGCTGTCCTTGCAGGTCGCTGGTCATCTGGTTGAAGGCGCGCGACAGCACAGCGATCTCGGCTGGCCCGCCCTCGCTGTCGACCCGCGCGTCCAAGTCGCCTTGGGCCACACGCCCCGCCGCCTGCACCAGCCGGGCGACGGGCGCGGCGATGGAGTTGGCGGCGGCGACGCCCAGCCACACGGCGCCGACCAACACCAGCAGCGCGGTCTCGACATACGACAGGATGAAGGCCGACTGGATGCGCGTGCGGCTGGCGGCGGCGTCGCGGTAGCTGACCAGGGAGGCCTCGGTCTCGCGCAGGTGGTTGAGGATGCCGCGGTCTACCGGGCGGACGATGTAGAGGTAGCCGTCGGGGAAGGCTTTCAGCTTGTAGAGGGCGCGGAACAGGTCGGCGCCCTCGAATGGCTGGGCCGAGATGTCGCCCTCGTCGGCGGCGTCGAAACTGGTCGGCGGCGGCGCCAGGTAGGCGGACGGTCCGGTTTCGGCCCGCGCCAGCACCCGGCCATCGCGGTCGATCACATAGGCGGCGGAAAAGCCGTTGTCAGCCGTCTCCGACGCCAGGAAGTGGCCGAACGCCACCGGCGACTGTCCGATCGCCGGGGCGGCGCTATTCACCCCCTGGGCCATTAGCAGCATGTGATCGGCGATATAGGCCTTCTGCTCCTCGACGTAGGAGCGGGCGACGGTGGCGGAGTTCTCCACCACGGTGCGCACGCGGGAGCTGAACCAGCTCTCCACCCCACGGTTGACCAGCACGCCGAAGAACAGGGCGACGATCAGGGCCGGCGCCACGGCGGCCATGGAGAACAGGGCGACGAAGCGCAGGTGCAGGCGCGCGCCGGCCTCGTCCGGCGAGCCGCCCAGCATGCCCAGCACCCGCCAGCCCACCAGCGCGGCCAGGGCCAGGATCAGCACCAGATTGAAGCCGAGCACGACCAGCACCACCGTGCTGGCGGGGCCGAGCGGCCCAGTCGCCGGCGGCGACGACGCCAGGGCGACGCCGACCGAGGTGAGGATGAAGGCGAGGATATAGCCGCCGCCCAGCAGATAGCGCGACCGGGTCAGGTCGCCCCACCAATCGAGCGACAGCGGCGACATGCCCGCAATCCGCTTATCGAGACCAAACACCGCCATACGGAGCACAGACTAGCGGCTATAGCGGCCCAAATCCAACACCTTGTGGCGCGGAAGCCTCACTATGAGCAGGTGACCGGTTCGCTTCGCGGTCCTAGCGCTTGCCGCGGGTCAGGTCGACGCCCAGGTCCTGAATCTTCTTGCGCAGGGTGTTGCGGTTGAGGCCCAGGATCTCCGCCGCCCGCACCTGGTTGCCGCGAGTGGCCGACAGGGCCAGGTGGATCAGCGGCCGCTCGACCTCCTCCAGCACCCGATCGTACAGCCCCACCGGCGGCAGGCCGTCGGGCTGGTCGGCGAAGTAGGAGGTCAGGTGCCGCTCGACCAAGGTCGAGAGGGTGACCGGTCCCTCCTCGCCCGGCTGGGCCACCGCCGGCTCCTGCAACTCGCGCTCGATGATACGGGCGGTGATCAGGTCCTCGCCGTAGAGGGCGCAGACGCGGCGGATCAGGTTCTCCAGCTCGCGCACATTGCCCGGCCAAGCGTGGGATTTAAGCCGCTCCAGGGCGCCCTGGTCTATGGTCTTCGCGGGAAGTCCTTCGCGGTTGGCGCGCAGCAGGAAGGCCCGCGCCAGGTCGGGAATGTCCTCGGTGCGGTCGCGCAGAGGCGGCAGGCGCACCGGGGCGACGTTGAGGCGGAAGAACAGGTCCTCGCGGAACAGGCCCTGGGCGATCAGGCCGCGCAGGTTGCGGTTGGTGGCGGCGATGATCCGCACATTGGGGCGGCGGCCGGTCTTGGGGTTGATCACCGGTTCGGTGCCGTCGATCACCCGCAGCAGGCGGGTCTGGGCGTCCAGCGGCATGTCGCCGATCTCGTCCAGGAACAGGGTGCCGCCGTCGGCCTCGACCATCTTGCCATAGTCACCCTCGGACTTGCCGAAGAGTTCCGTCTCCACGCGTTCGCGCGGCACGGCGGCCAGGTTGATCACAGCGAACTTGCCGTCGCGGCGGCGGCCAAGATCGTGCAGCGCCCGCGCTACCAGTTCCTTGCCCGAACCGCTCTCCCCCAGGATCAGCACGGTCAGGTCGGCGCCGACCAGCCGGGCGATGGTGCGATAGACCTCCTGCATCGGCGGCGAGCGGCCGATCAGCGGCAGGCGTTCGTCACGCAGGGCGCGGGCCTGGGCCTTGTTGGCCTCGGAGTCGGCGGGGCGCGACAGGGCGCGCTTGGCGGCGCCGACCATGTCGTCGAGATCGAACGGCTTGGAGATGTATTCAAAGGCGCCGGCGTCGGCGGCATTGACGGCGGTCAGCAGGGTGTTCTGCGCCGACATGACGATGATCGGCAGCTTGGGACGCTCCTTGCGGATGCGCGGTAGTACGTCGAACACGTTCTCGTCCGGCATCATCACGTCGGTGACGACCAGGTCCCCCTCCCCGTCCGACACCCACTTAAGCAAGGTGGTGGCGTTGCCGGTGGCGCGCACCTGATAGCCCAGGCGCGTGAAGGCCTGGCTGAGCACCAGCCGGATCGAGCTGTCGTCGTCGGCGATCAGGATCTTCTTCGAGGCGGCGTTCATCAGGACTCTTTGGTTACAGGAAAGGGAGAGACGGGCAGCAGCACGCGGAACACCGTGCGCCCTGGTTCGGATTCGAAATCGATCAGGCCTGCTTGGCCCGAAACCAGCTTGGCCACCAGCGCCAGCCCCAGGCCGGCGCCGTTGGCCTTGGTGGTCACGAACGGGTGGAACAGGTTGTCCTTCAGGGCGGTCGGCACGCCCGGGCCGTTGTCCTGGATGCGCACTTCCAGCGGCGCGCCCTTGGCGGTCTTGTCGTGGATGCCCTTCACCCGCACCCCGTGGCGGTAGGCGGTGGAGATGCTGATCTCGCCGCGGCCGTCGCGGCGGGCGTGGGCCGCCTCGGCGCTGTTCTTCACCAGGTTGAGGAAGATCTGGATCAGCTGGTCCTCGTCGCCGAACACCGGCGGCAGCGACGGATCGTAGTGCTCGCGGATCACCAGGCCGTCGGCGACGCCGTTGGCGGCCAGGGCGCGCACGCGGTCCAACACCTCGTGGATATTGACCGGCTCGCGGTTGGGCGGGGCGTTGTCGGCGAACACCTCCATGCGGTCGACCAGGCGGCGGATGCGTTCGGTCTCATCGACGATAAGCTGCGCCAGCGGCTGGTCCTCGGCGGCCGCGCCGACCTTGAGCAACTGGGCCGCGCCGCGGATGCCGGCCAGCGGGTTCTTGATCTCGTGCGCCAGCATCTGGCCAAGGCCGATCACGCTGCGCAGGCCCGCCGGGTCGGCGGCGCGTTCGGCCCCCAGAGGCCCGACCTTGACGGCCAGGGTCAGCAGCACCGCCCCGTCGCCCAGGGGCGCGGCGGCGGCGTCGGCCTCGAACGACGGCTGGCCGAACAGGGCAACCTCGACGCCGTGCTCACGCACCCGCGCGTTCTCGGCCAGGGCCCGGTCGACCAGGGACACCAGCACCGAGCCCGGCGGCAAGGCGGTCTCAAACCGGCCCCTGGCCAGCAGCGAAAGGCCTTGGCCGAACAGGGCCTCGGCGGCCTCGTTGGCGGCGGCCAGGGCGCCGTCGGCGCCGATCACCAGGGCCGGCGAAGGCCCCAGGTCGAAGGCGGCCGCCTTGATGGTGGCGGCCAGGTGCGGGGGTAGGATCTTTGACAAGGTGCTCATGCCGCCAGTTGCTCCGGACCGGTCGCCCAGAAAGCGGCGAGTCCGGCTTCGATCCGGTCGGGATCTTCGAGTTGGCACAGGGCCGATCGGGCCGCGCGGCGCTCCGCCTCGGTCCTCCCGGGGGCGGCCTCGACATAGGCCGCCAGGTGTTTGCGGAACATGCGCAGCCCCAGGGGTTCGCCATAGAAGGCGAGGCTGTCGCGCAGGTGTCCGCTAACGATCGCCAGCCGCTCGCCCAGGCCCGGCTCGACGAAGGCGCGGCCCGCCAGGGCGGCGTCCAGCGCCGCCGGCAGCCACGGCCGGCCCAACACGCCGCGCCCGAGCATCACCCCGTCGGCGCCCGACTGGTCCAGCGCCGCGCGGGCGGTTTCGACGTCGACAATGTCGCCGTTGACGATCACCGGCACGGACACCGCCTGCTTGACCGGGGCCACCGCCGCCCAGTCGGCGACGCCCTTGTAGAATTGCTGCCGGGTGCGGCCGTGCACGGTGACGCCCACAGCGCCGGCTGCCTCGCAGGCCTGGGCCACCTGCGGCGCGTTGCGCGTGGCATCGTCCCAGCCGAGCCGCATCTTGACGGTGACCGGCACGCCTGCGGTTCGGGCAGCCTCTGTGAGCCGCGTCGCCAGGTCCGGGTCGCGCATAACGGCCGAGCCGCACTGCAGGCCTGAGACCGACTTGGCCGGGCAGCCGAAATTGAGGTCGATGATGTGGGCGCCGGCCCTTGCGGCCATCTCGGCGCCCTTGGCGATCCATTCCGGCGTGGCGCCGACCAGCTGCACCACCATCAGGCCCAGGCCCTCGCCCACCGCGGCGCGGCGCACCTGATCGGGCCGGCCGCGGGCGAATTCGGCGCAGGCGACCATCTCGGTAGCGACGTAGGATGCGCCCAGGCGGGCGATCAGGCGGCGGAACGGCAGGTCGGTAACCCCCGTCATCGGCGCCGTCAAAACCCGGCCGGTAAGCTCTATATCCCCTAGGGTGAGCTTATTGCTCATTTTGTAGTCACTCCTGTCGCTACCTTTTTAGGCAATATTGTGCAGTGCGTAAAGCCTGGACAATCAGGCGCCCCTGCGTGATGACGCCTCATGCAGTTCTCCGCAATTTTGGTCGCGGCGGGATCGGGGCTCCGGTCCGGCCCCGGGCTGTCGAAGGCCTGGCGCCTGTTGGCCGGGCGGCCGATCGCGCGCTGGTCGGCCCAGGCTCTGCTGGACGCCGGCGCCGCGCCGCTGGTGGTGGTGATCGCGCGGGACATGGACGCCGTCGCCCGGGAAGCCA
>CANJOB010000036.1 GCA_947475655.1 Caulobacterales bacterium
GCCGAAGTAGACAACCATCCCCAGCACCAGCCAGATGATCAGGCGCCACCAGGTCTCGGGCGGCAGCTTGTAGATCAGGTAGCAGCAGCCGAGCGCGCCGAGCGGGGCGACCACCCAGGCGAACGGGGTCTTGAAGGCGCGCGGCAGGCCCGGCTCCTTCACCCGCAGCCACAGCACGCCCATGCAGATCAGGCCAAAGGCCAGCAGAGTGCCCATCGACACCAGCTCGCCCAGGATCTTGATGGGAAACAGGCCGCCCAGCAGGGCCGCGCCGGCCGAGGTGATCACCGTGCCCCAGATCGGGGTGCGGGTGCGCGGGTTGACCTTGCCGAAGGCCGGCGGCAACAGGCCGTCGCGGCTCATGGCGTAGAAGATACGCGACTGGCCGTACAGCAGGCTGAGGATAGTCGAGCCGAGGCCGACCGCCACGCCGATATTGACCAGCTGCTTCATCCACGACAGCGACGGCACATTGGCCAGGGCCGTGGCGACGGGCGCCGGGTTGTTGAGGGTCTGGTAGGGGGCCAGGCCCGTGATCACCAGGGCCATCAGCACGTAGAGCACGGTGCAAATGCCAAGCGAGAGCAGGATGCCCCAGGGCATGGTCTTCTGCGGGTTCTTGGCCTCCTGGGCCGCGGTCGAGACTGCCTCGAAGCCGATGTAGGCGAAGAAAATCACGGATGCCGCGGAGGCGACCCCGCTGAGGCCGAAGCGCGCCGGCGAGCCGTCGGTGGCCGGCACTTCCGGCGGGATCAGCGGCTGCCACAGACTGGGGTCGACGTGGGCGAAGCCGAAGCCGATCACCAACAGGACGATGCAGACCTTCAAGGAGACGATGATGTTGTTGACCAGGGCGCTCTTGGTCACACCGGCGATCAGGGCCGCGCCCATCAGGGCGATGATGCCCACAGCGGGCACGTTGAGGATGGCGCCGGTGGCGATGAACTGGCCGTTCTCGAAGGTGTAGGGCGCGGTCGAGAAGGCGGTCGGCAGGCCGAGGCCAAACCCGGTCAGCATGGCGTTGAAATAGCCCGACCAGCCAGCCGACACGGTGGCGGCCGCCAGGCCGTATTCGAGGATCAGGTCCCAGGCGATGATCCAGGCGATGAATTCGCCAAGGGTCGCGTAGGTGTAGGTGTAGGCCGAGCCTGACACCGGGATCATCGAGGCCAGTTCGGCGTAGCAAAGCGCCGCGAAGGTGCAGATGATTCCCGCCAGCACGAAGCTGAGCACGATGCCCGGCCCGGCGTTGAGCGCCGCCTGCTGACCGGTCAGCACGAAGATGCCGGCTCCGATCACCCCGCCTATGCCCAGCAGGGTCAGGGACGGGATTCCCAGCCCTCGGTGCAGGGTGTGTTCGCCTTCCTCGGCGGCCTCCGCCAACAGCACAGCAATGGGTTTCTTGGTGAAGATCTTCATGATGCCCCCGCCCCGCCCGAGTTGGCGGCGATGGGCGGAGGATAGGCACGGCGGCGAAGCCTCGGCAATGCCGGGCCTCACCCGTCGATGGGCGCACGGCCGGCAGTGACGGCGACGCCCGCGGAGGCGGCAGTCACGGCCGCGATCGCCAGCATCTGCTGCGGCCCCAGCGCCTGATGCAGGAAAAGCAGGCCCGAGACGGCGCCGATAGCCGGCTCCAGGCTCATCAGCACCCCGAACACCCGCACGTTCATCCGGCCCATGACGATCATTTCCAGGGTGTAGGGTACGGCGGTCGCCAGCAGGGCGACGCCCAGGGCGGGCGCCAGCAGGCCCGGCTGCAGCAGGTCCGCCCCGGCCTGGACGATGCCGACCGGCGCCACCGCCACGGCGGCGACGGCGCAGCCAAGCGCCGTCGCTCGCGCGCCATGCAGATCGCCCGAGCGCTGACCGGTGACGATATAGGCGGCCCAAAAGGCGCCGGCGCCCACGGCGAAGGCGACGCCGAGCGGATCCAGCGCCGCCGCCCCGGCCCAGGGTGTGAGCAGCAGCAGCCCGCCGGCGGCCAGCACCACCCAAAGCAGGTCCAGCGCCTTGCGCGAGCCGCACGCCGCCAAGACCAGGGGCCCGGTGAACTCCAGCGCCACGGCGACCCCCAGCGGAATGCGGGCCATGGCTTCATAAAAACAGAGGTTCATCAGCCCCAGCGAAAGCCCGTACAGCAGCACCGGCCGCCAGGTCTCCCGCGTGATCTTCGCCTTCCAGGGCTGCAGGGCCAGAGCCAGCAGCACGGTCCCGAACACCAGCCGCAACGTCGTCACGCCGGCTGGCCCGGCAAGGGAAAACAGACCGTGCGCCAGGGCCGCTCCGCTCTGAATCGAGGCCATGGCGGCGATCAGCATGCCGACCGAGGCGGCCATCGACGGCGAAGCAGGGGCGGGCGATGGCGCGGCCATGGTTGTCCAACTACGCCAAGACGCCCCATATGGGGAGCGATGACGACACCTCCCCCTCCCCTCCCCATCGGTGCGGCGATCCTTCCCGTGACACCGCTGCAGCAGAACTGCACCATCGTCTGGTGCGCCAAGACCATGAAGGCGGCGGTGATCGACCCCGGGGGCGACGTCGACCTGCTGGTCAAGGCCATCGATTCCAAGGGCCTGACCCTGGAGAAGATCTGGGTCACCCACGGCCACGCCGACCATGCCGGCGGGGTGGCGGCGATGAAGCTGCGCTACGGGGTTCCTATCGAGGGACCGCACCCGGACGACCAGTTCTGGATCGACCAGATCCAGTCCAGCGGCGAGCGCTGGGGCATGCCCGAGGCGCGTAATTTCGAGCCCGACCGATGGCTGGGCGATGGCGATGTCGTCACCCTGGGCGAGACGCAGTTCGAGGTGTTCCACTGCCCCGGCCACACGCCGGGCCACGTGATCTTCTTCCACCGCGAGGCGAAGCTGGCCCAGGTGGGCGACGTGATCTTCCAGAACTCCATCGGCCGCACCGACTTCCCGCGCGGCAACCACGCCGACCTGATCGCGGCGATCACCAGCAAGCTCTGGCCGCTGGGCGACGACGTCCGCTTCATCCCGGGCCACGGCCCGATGTCGACCTTCGGCGCGGAACGGCGCAATAATCCCTATGTTGCCGACCGGATTCTGGCGGCCGCGGGCGAATAGTTATTTCAAGCCTGAAACCTCCGGGACATGCAGCGAGACCATAGGGGAAGGATGGAGATGCCGCCGATTTCCACCTCGAACCTCACCACCAACGCCACCGGAACTCCCGGCGCGCGAATCCTGATGGTCGACGACGATCCCGGTATCCGCGACGTGGTGTCCGATTTTCTCGGCCGTCACGGCTACCAGGTCGATACGGCCGGCGACGCGCGAGAGATGGACGCGGCCCTGGCCCGCAACGCCGTCGATCTGATCGTGCTCGACGTCATGCTGCCGGGTGAGGACGGGCTGTCGATCTGCCGCCGCCTGGCCGCCGCCGAGGGCCCGCCGGTGATCATGCTGAGCGCCATGGGCGAGGACACCGACCGCATCGTCGGGCTGGAGCTGGGCGCCGACGACTACCTGCCCAAACCATGCAACCCGCGCGAACTGCTGGCACGGGTGCGCGCGGTGCTGCGCCGCCGCCAGGAGCCGGCCCTGGGTAAGGACCGCCCGCTGGGCGCAGGATGCGAGTTCGGCGGCTGGCGCCTGGACCTGGTGCGCCGCGAGCTGACCAATATTCAAGGGGTGGTGGTCAACCTCTCGAGCGGCGAATTCACCCTGCTGCGCGTCTTCGTCGAGCGCCCGCAGCGGGTGCTGACCCGTGACCAACTGCTCGACCTGGCCCGCGGCCGGGACTCCGACGCCTACGACCGCGCCATCGACGTGCAAATCAGCCGGCTTCGTCGTAAACTCGACGATGGCGGGGGCGAACTGATCCGCACGATCCGCAGTGAGGGCTATATGTTCACCGCCAAGGTGACCCGGACCGCATGACCAAGAAGAAGACGGCGACACCGCTTTTCCTGCAGGCCCTGGGGCTGATCCTGGCGACCCTGGCGGCCGCTTGGCTGGCCAGCGGCGTGGTGATCATCCTGCTGCCGCAGCCGGTGATCGACATCTACCGCGTCGGTGAGGTGGCCGAGAGCCTGATGACCGGCCGCGGCGTCCACGCCATCGAGGGCCGCACCCTGGTGGTCAAGCACGGCGCCGGACCGGTCCGCGATGACAACGGCGCCCGCGCCGTCCAGTTCAAGGAAGTCCTGGCCGCCCGGCTGGGCGTCAGCGAACGCGACATCACCTTGACCACATACCGCGCCCCGCGCTGGGCTTTCCGCCCGCCCAATACCGCCAGCGCCGCCCGCGCCCTGCTACGCGACAACCGGGTCGAGCCGGTTGTGTTCGGCGGTTTCCGCCTGGCGGTGCGCCGCGCCGACGGCTCCTACACGCGCGTCGAGCCCGCGCTTTCGCTCCAGCTCGACAGCTGGCAGAGCCGCACCCTGCTGATCTACTTCCTGGCGGCCCTGGTCGTGTCGCCCCTGGCGTGGCTGTTCACGCGGCGCCTGACCGCCCCCATCGTCGCCTTCGCTAAGGCGGCCGAGCGGCTCGGCCGCGATCCGCGCGCGCCGCCCCTGGCACTCAAGGGCTCCTCGGAGGTGAATGACGCGGTGGAGGCCTTCAACAACATGCAGGGCCGCCTGGGACGCTACGTCGAGGACCGCACCGCCATGATCGGCGCCATCGCCCACGACCTGCGCACCCCGCTGACCCGCCTGCGCTTCCGCATAGAGTCCGCGCCGGAGGAGACCCGCGCCAAACTGGCCGCCGACATCGACCAGATGGACGAGATGATCTCCGCCGCCCTGGCCTTCGTCCGCGACGCCAGCCAACCTGCCGGCCGCGCCAAGGTCGAACTGTCCTCCCTGGTCGAGAGCGTGATCGACGAGGCGGCAGAGACCGGCGCGAACGCCAGCCTGTCGGAAAGCGAGCGGGTGGTGATCGACGGCGATTCGCTCGCCCTGCGCCGGTTGGTGACCAACCTGGTCGACAACGCGGTCAAATACGGCGGCGTCGCCCGGGCGCGGCTGTCATCGGGCGGTGGCTTCGCCACGGTCGAGATCGAGGACGACGGCCCCGGCGTGAAGCCGGAGGAACTGGAGCGGGTATTCGAGCCTTTCTACCGGCACGAGCCGTCCCGCAGCCGCGAGACCGGCGGAATCGGCCTGGGCTTGGCGGTGGTTCGCTCCATCGCCCGCGCCCACGGCGGCGACGTGACGCTGCATAACCGGCCTGGCGGGGGCTTGGTGGCTCGCGCCATGTTACCGGCCTGATTTGGGCCGATATCGCGGGGGTCGATGTCGTGGGCGACTTGCGTCTGCAATCCGGCTGAAACCAAGCTCGACTAATCCCTGACGTTCGTCAGCCCCTGTTCAGCGTCACTCGGAGACACTCCCTTCCATGGCTCTATCGCCCGCCACGCGCAGACGTTTGAAGATCACCAGGCCCCGCGTGATCGCGGCGGCCGTGCTGCTGCTGGTGCTGGCTGCCGGCGGCTGGATGATCTTCAAGCCCAAGGCGGACGAGAATCCTTACCGCACCGCCGATGTCACCCGCGGCGACGTCACCAGTTCGGTCTCGGCGTCGGGCAAGCTTCAGGCCCTGGTGACGGTCGACGTCGGCTCGCAGATCAGCGGCCAGATCAGCGATGTTTTGGTCGATTTCAACGATCGGGTGCGCAAGGGCCAGACCCTCGCCACCATCGACCCGCAGACCTACACCTCGCGCGTGCGCCAGGGGCAGGCCCAGGTCGCCGCCAGCACCGCCAACCGCAGCCAGGCCCAAGCCCAGGCGGCGGTGGCCCGCGCCAACTACAACCGGACCAAGGCGCTGTTCGACAAGGGCTTCATCGCCCAGGCGGCCCTGGACGTCGACCGCGCCGCCTTCGACGCGGCGCAGGCCCAGGTGGCCGCCGCCAGCGCTCAGATCGGCCAGTCGCAGGCGGCCCTGGCCTCCAACCAGGTCGACCTGTCGCGCACCACCATCACCGCGCCGATCGACGGCATCGTCATCGACCGCAAGATCGAGCCGGGCAACACCGTGGCCGCGTCTCTGAGCGCGCCGGTGCTGTTCACCCTCGCCCAGGACCTGTCGCAGCTCGAGGTGCAAATCTCGGTCGGCGAGGCGGACGTGGGCCAGCTGCGCGAGGGCCAGGCGGTGAACTTCACGGTCGACGCCTTCCCCGACGACAATTTCCGCGGCGTGGTCACCCAGGTGCGCAAGCAACCGACCACCGAGGCCAACGTCACCGCCTATGTGGTAATCGCCGAGGCCGAAAATCCCGACATGAAGCTGCTGCCCGGCATGACGGCCAACGCCGACATCGTGCTGCAGGAGCGCCGCAATGTGCTGAAGGTCCCAACCACCGCCCTGCGCTGGAAACCCATCGACGCTCAGCCGGCGCGCGCGGGCGCCGCCACCGCCGCCGGTGGCGGCGGTGGCGGGTTCGGCGGCGGCGGTCCTCCGGGCGGCGGCTTTGGCCCCGGCGGCGGCGGCGGCGGCGGACAGAACGCGGGCCAGGGCGGCGGACGCCGTGGCGCGGGCGGCGGGGGCGGCGCGGCGATGCTGCGTCAGCTCGATCTCAACGCCGACCAGACAACGAAGGCCCAGGCCATCCTGACCGAGGCACGCCAGAAGGCGCAGGCGGACGCCGGCGGCGACCGCGCCAAGATGCGCACCGCCATGGCGGCCGCCAACCAGGCCGCCTACGCCAAAATCGACGCCCTGCTTACCGCTGCGCAAAAGACCAAGTTCGCCCAGTTGCGCGCCGCCATGCCTCAGGGCGGCCGCACGCGTGGTCCCGGCGGTGTGACCATGACTCCCGGCACCGTCTATGTGCTGCGCGATGGCGAGCCTGAAGCCGTGGCCGTGATGGTCGGCGGCACCGACGGCACCTCCAGCGAGGTTACCGGCGCGATCAGGGAAGGCGACGTGGTCATCACCGGCGGCGGCCCGAGACCCAAGATCGAAGGCCGCGGCCTAGCGGCTATCGCCGGCGGCGGGGGCGGTGGCGGTGGCCGTCCCGGCGGCGGCGGGCCGCGATGATCGAGATCAAGGACCTCTCCAAAATCTATCAGATGGGCGAGGAAGAGGTCGCCGCCCTGGCGGGCGTCAGCGTCACCATCGAGCGCGGCGAACATGCGGCGGTGGTCGGCCCGTCCGGTTCGGGCAAGTCGTCGCTGATGAACATCCTGGGAGGGCTCGATCGGCCGACCAAGGGCCTCTACGAATTCGAAGGCGAGGACGTCGGCCAGTTCGACGACGACCAGCTGGCCGATTTCCGCAGCCGCCGGATCGGCTTCGTCTTCCAGTCCTTCCAGCTGCTGCCCCGGCTGACGGCGCAGCAGAATGTCGAGTTACCCATGGCCTACGCCGGCATTCCGAAGGCGAAGCGCCGCGAGCGCGCCGCCGAACTGCTGGACCGCGTCGGTCTCGGATCGCGCATGGGCCACCGCCCGGCGCAGATGTCCGGCGGCCAGCAGCAACGCGTCGCCATCGCCCGCTCGCTGGCAAATAACCCCGACCTGCTGCTGGCGGACGAACCCACCGGCGCGCTCGACACCGCCACGGGCATCGAGGTGCTGGCCCTGTTCAAGCAGTTGAACACGGAAGGGCTGACCCTGGTGATGGTCACTCACGATCCGGGAGTCGCCGCCCAGGCCCGCCGTAAAATCGCCTTCCGCGACGGCAAGATCGTCGAAGACAGCCGGAGCGACGCCCCATGACCGCCGCCGCGCCCGAACTCGACGCCGCGCCTCATACCCTGTCGATCAAGGATCTGGTCGGTTTCGCCACCGGCGCCATCACCGCCCACCCGATGCGCAGCGTGCTGACGTCGCTGGGCGTGGTCATCGGCGTCGCCGCCGTGGTGATGATGACTTCGATCGGCCTGGGCGCGCAGCAGCAGGTGACCAAGACCATCGGCGCGCTCGGCAGCAACCTGATCATCGTCCGCCCCGGCCAGCCGCGCGGCGCCGGCGGCAATGTGGTGCGCCAGGCGGCGGGCGGCGGGATCAGCCTGACGCAGGCCGACGCCGACGCCATCAAGGCCGATGTCGAGAACGTGGTCGCCGTCGCCCCGGTGGTGAACGGCCAGGCGCAACTCTCTTCCGACAACGGCAACTGGAACACCCGCATTGAGGGCGTGACGCCCGACTACCTCGACGCGCGCGACGCCGGCCTGAGCGCCGGGCGCATGATCGAGGACCGTGAGGCGCGCGCCGGCGCCAAGGTGCTGATCGTCGGCAAGACCGTCGCCGACAACCTGTTCCCCGGCGAGGACCCGCTCGGCAAGCGGGTGCGGGTCGGATCCACTCCGTTCGAGGTGATCGGCGTGCTGACGTCACGCGGCCAGTCCGGCCTTGGCCAGGACCAGGACGACGTGGTGCTGGGCCCCATCGGCGCGGTGCGCTCGCGCATCGTCGGCCGACGTGTGCGCGGCAACGCGGTGCAGACCGTCTACGTGAAGGCGGCCACCGCCGACGACATGACCACCGTGCAGGAGGACGTCACCAACCTGCTTCGCGACCGCCACCGCATCCGCGAGGGCCAGGACGACGACTTCAACGTCCAGAACATGGCCTCCATCCTGGAGGCGACCAAGGCGACGACCCAGACCTTCACCATCCTGCTGGCCGCCGTGGCCGGCGTCTCTCTTGTGGTCGGCGGGGTGGGCATCATGAACATCATGCTGGTGGCGGTGACCGAGCGCACCCGCGAGATCGGCCTTCGCATGGCGGTCGGGGCGCGGCGGTCGGACGTGCTGTACCAGTTCGCGCTGGAAGCCGTGGTGCTGTCGCTGCTGGGCGGGCTGATCGGCCTGACCATCGGTATCGCGGGCGCTTTCGCGGCGGCCAAGCTCGGCGGCTGGCCGACCGCTGTCCCGTCATGGGCGGCGCCGCTGTCGATTGGATTTTCTGTCCTGGTCGGGCTGGTGTTCGGCGCCTATCCGAGCTGGCGCGCGGCCCAACTCGATCCGATCGAAGCCCTTCGCCGCGAGTAGCCAGAGCGGGTTGAGGAAAAGTGCGAAGCGGTTTTCCGCCCGCAATCCGCTCAAGATATCTAGCCCGGCTGGCGGATCACCGCCAGCAGCACGGCGCTCCAGTGCACCGCCGCCGCCGCGACAACAAATCCGTGCCACACGGCGCGGCGGTATTTGAAGCTCTTGCGTGCGTAGAAGGCCACGCCGACCGTGTAGAGCAGCCCGCCAACCGCCAGCAGGATCATCGGCGCCAGCCCCGCGCTCTGCGTCAGTGGCTTGACGGCGACCAGCACCAGCCAACCGAGCGTCAGGTACACGGCGATCCAGAAGCCTTTTCCCAGGCCCGGCAGCAGCAGCTTGGCCAGGGCGCCCAGGCCGGCGATCCCCCACACCGCCGCCGTCATGCCCCAGGCGCAGGCCCCGCTCAGGTGCTGGGTGGTGAACGGGGTGTAGGAACCGGCAATCATGACGAAGATGCCCGCGTGGTCGAACCGCCGCAGCACCGGCTGAAAGCGCGCCTTGGAGAAGCTGTAGGCCGTCGACAGCGCCAGCATGGTTAAGAGGCCTGCGGCGTAGATCGCCGCGGCGGTCAGGCCGCGCCAGGTCGAAAATCCGATCGCCAGGCCCAGCAGCATGCCGCCACCGACCAGGGAGAGCCCCAGTCCGGTCAAATGCACCACCAAGTCGGCCATGCGCGCCGCGTCGCTGGCGTAGTGCTCCGGCGGCGGTTCGGCCCGGGCCTCGTCGAAAGCGGTGTTCATCCCTTGCCCACCAGGGAGCCGAGGATGTTGATGCCCAGAGCCAGGATCGCCGTGTTGAAGAGATAGGCTGTGGCGGCGTGGGCGGTGATCAGGTTGCGCAGGCGCGCGGTCTTCACCGTGGTGTCGGAGACCTGGAACGTCGCCCCGATGCAGAAGGAGAGATAGACAAAGTCCATGTAGTCCTTGGCCGGTTCGCCGGGAAAATCGAACCCCTCGCCCTTGGCGTCGCCGAAATGGCGGTGAGCGTAGTGCAGCACGAAAATCGACTGCAGCAGCAGCCATGAACTCAGTAGGGTGAGGCCGGCCATGCCGGCGACCAGGCCCTGCTCGTCCGGCGGCGCGTCCCTAACGATGATCAGCGCCTGGACGATGGCCACCAGACTGGCCAGCACCAGCGACAGCACGATGCCCAGCATGACACTGCGCGCCTCGTCCTCACGCTCGGCCAGGCGGCGCACCTGCGCCGGCGCGGTGGTGAGGAACAGCCGCCAGGCCAGGATCAGGTAGCACGCCGCCCCCGCGTTCCAGGCGATCAGCAGGTGGGCGGGGACCGGCGTGCCGGCCGCGTCGGCCGCGCTGAAGCCGATCAGGGCCGCCGCGACGGCGGCCAGCAGCCGCCAGCGGCCGTCGGTCAGGCGGGATACTTTGGTGTTCGCAGCCACGTTAAGACGCCTCCCGGGCGTGTTGAGAGCGAAAGACAATCGCAAATGTGCGCGGTTGGAGTGAAACCAAGCAGCGCTTCACCGGTTAAGCCATGCGTCGCTGTAAGTGAGGTTATCTCAGATGAGTGATCCGACCATTCCCGGACAGGATCCGCCTCTGGGAGATCCGCCCTCCCCCTCGCCGCCGACGACACCGCCACCCGACTACGAACCCGGCCAATCCCCGCCGGAAATGCCGCAGCCGGACCTGCCCACCACGCCGGACGACGATCGCCCCTACGACGCCGCCGGAGCCCCAAGTACGGAGTAGTGACATGAAGTTGGATTCCGAAGGCGCTACGCGCAGCCGCCGAGGCTTTGCCGCCATGGACCCGGAGCGGCGTCGCGAGATCGCCCGCAAAGGGGGCGCGTCCGTTCCCGGCGAAAAACGCAGCTTCACGCGCGACCGCGACTTGGCGGCCAATGCGGGGCGCAAGGGCGGGTCTTCCTCTCGCGGCGGCGGACGCCCGCCAATCTCTTAAGTCTCCGGCGCGAGCACATAGATCGCAAAAGCGGGGTCCGGGCTCTGGTGAGCCTGGACCACCCGCCAACCGCCCTGCCCGGCGATGGCGGCGAAACCCTGCGGGGTGAATTTGTAGGCATTCTCGGTGTGGATGGTTTCGCCGGGCGCGAAGCGGTAGGCCGCGCCGCCGATGTGCACGGTCTGGCCGCGCAGGCTGACCAGATGCATTTCGATGCGGCTCTCCGCCGCGTTCCACATGGCGCGATGATCGAAAGCCGCCAGGTCGAAATCGGCCCCTAATTCACGATTGAGCCGTTTAAGCAGGTTCTTATTGAAGGCGGCGGTGACGCCCGCCGGGTCGTCATAAGCGGCCTCTACCACGCCGGCGTCCTTGGCCAGGTCGAAGCCGATGATCAACAGCGATTGCGGCCCCAGCAGATCACGGGCGTTGCGCAGGAAGGCGGCGGCCGCCGCCGGCGTGAAATTGCCGATGGTCGAGCCGGGGAAGAAGCCGACCTTGGGTCGCCGCTGCGCCGCCGCCGGCAGGTCCAGGGCCTTGGTGAAATCCTCCGCCAGGGCGGTGATGGTCAGGTCCGGATAGGCGGCCGCCAGGGCGGTGTTAGCCTCGTCCAGGGCGTCGCGGCTGATGTCGATCGGCGCATAGACCTCGATCTGCGGCGCGGCGTCGAGCAGGATACGGGTCTTGATCCCCGCCCCGCTGCCGAACTCGACCAGGGCGGCGCCGTCGGGAATACGCGCTGCGAGCTGGGGCGCGATATCCTCCAGCAAGCTCCGTTCGGTGCGGGTCAGGTAGTACTCGGGCAGGTCGCAGATCGCCTCGAACAGCTTGCTGCCTTCGGCGTCGTAGAAGTGCTTGGGCGGCAGGGTTTTTGGGCTGGCCGACAGACCCGCGGCCACGTCGCGCGCAAGATCGCCCTCTTCCGCCGCCCCGTCGCGGGCCAGGCGCAGGCCCGCCGCCATCCAGCGCTGATGCGGGTAGAAGAAGTTGCGGTAGGTCGGCCGCGAATGTCCCGCCGGGGTGATCGCTGCCCCGCCGCGCAGCACCATCTGCCCGACCATGAACTTGCCGTTGTATTCGCCCACGGCGCCGGCGCCGGGCGTAAAGCGCGGATAGGGCGAATAGCTGCTGCGGGTCCATTGCCAGACCTGGCCGCAGGCCTGTTGCATCGCGCCGGCGGCGTGCTCCCACTCAGCCTCGGTCGGCAGGCGCGCCCCGGCCCAGGCGGCGTAGGCGTCGGCCTCGTAGTAGCTGACATGGCGCACCGGCGCGGCGGGATCGATGGGCGTCCGGCCCGCCAGCGTCATCTCCAGCCAGTTGTCGCCGTCGCGGCGCCAGTAGAGCGGCGCGGCCCAGCCCTCGGTCTGCACCGTGGACCAACCCTCCGACAGCCACCAGCGCGGCTGGGCGTAGCCGCCGGCCGCCATGAATTCCAGCCACTCGCCGTTGGTGACCAAACGTTCCGACAGGCGGTAGGGCTCCAGGTGGACCTTGTGGCGCGGCCCCTCGTTGTCGAAGGCGAAGCCGGCGCCCTCATGGCCGATCTCCACAAGCCCGCCCTCGAAGGCCAGCAGGCGCGCGGGCGCATCCGCCTTGGCCGGCTCGCGCCAGGCCGGGTCATAGGCCGGGCTGAGCGGCGAGCGCGAGAACAGGTGCAGGATGTCCATCAGGATCAGTTCCTGATGCTGCTCCTCGTGAGCCAGGCCCAGGCTGACCAGACCGTCGAGCGACGGCGGCAGGTCGCGCAGCAGTTCGCTCATCGCCGCGTCGACGTGGGCGCGGTAGGCCAGGACCGCCTCCAGCGGCGGGCGGGTCAGCAGACCGCGTTCCGGCCGTGGCTGCCGGGCGCCGACGGCCTCGTAATAGGAGTTGAACAGGTAGGTGAAGACCGGGTCGAACGGCTTGTACCCGGCCAGGTTGGGGCTGAGCAGGAAGGTCTCGAAGAACCAGGTCGTATGGCCCAGGTGCCATTTGGTCGGGCTGGCGTCGGGCATCGACTGCGCCGCCTGGTCTTCCGCCGACAGCGGCGCGGCCAGAGTCAGGGTGCGCGCGCGCAAGGCGGCGTAGCGCGCCGCCGCCGTTTTCACCTTGGCGGCCCATAGCGGGGCGTCGTCGGACGGTGCGTTCATCGATAAGGTTCCCCCAACCCCAGTGACATAGTAACCCGCCGTTCCAAGCGAAACCGCAGGCCTAGTCGTTCCCGGTGCGAAATGATTTTTTGCCGTCGGCGTCCGGACGCGCGAAAGGGGCGGCCGGCGAGCCGCCCATCGGACCATCGGTCGCGGTCCTAGCGGACAGAGCCGGAAATACCCGTTCCGACCGAGCCTGAGACGCCCGCGCCAGTGGAGGCGCCGGCCGAGCCGGAAAGGCCCGCCGAACCCGAGGCGGAGCCGCCGCTGCTGGAGCCGCTGGCGCTGCCCGAAGCGCCGACCGTGGCGCTGGCGTCGGAACCGACCGCCGCCGCGGCCCGCTCGCGTTCCAAGCGGGCCTTCTTCTGCGCCTGGGTTTCGATGGTCGCGGCCCTGCTGGCCGCCGCGCCGGTCGTGGCGCCGACGGTGCCTCTGGCGCTGCTCATGGTCGAGCCGATGCTGGGGGCGGTGACGCTGGGAACGCCGACGCCCGCGCCGCCAGTGACAGAACCCGAACCGCCCAGGATTTGGGCACGGGCTGGAAGCGCGGCCATCAAGGCCAGCGCCGATGCGGCGATGAAAATTCTCATGATTTCCTCCGGTTAGACCCCAACCGACGAATTAACGCCGCTAGTGAAGCCCCGTTCCTAGGGCCAAGCTCGCCGTCCGCCCGCGAAGCCGCTCCAGACCAGAAGGGCTCCCGAGAGAAACAGCAGGCAGAGCACGGCCTGATTGAAACGCCGGTCACTGAGTCGCCGATAGGTCCACAACCCGGCCAGGGCGCCGAGAATAGTTCCTGGCAAGGCCAGGATGGCCAGGGCGCCGACCTGGGCGGTGACCAGTCCGGACGAGGCATGGGTGATCAGCGACAGCACCAGGATCGCGGTGTTGAAGCTCTGGAACACGGCCCGCCGCTCCTCCTTGCTCCAGCCCTGCAGCGTCGCCCAGATGATGGGCGGCGGACCCGATAACGCCTCCAGCCCGCCCAGGACGCCGCCAAGGAAGCCGACCGCGCCGTCCGCGACGCGGCTGCGGAAGGAAAGGCCCAGCGGTCTTTTCACCAGCAGCAGAAAACACGAGAACAGCAGCAGAAATATGCCGACCCCGAGCTTGAAGCCGCTCGGATCGATGATCGTCAGCAGCCAGGTCCCGACCGGCACACCGACCAGGCCAGGGATGATGAAGGGCAGCACCATCTTCCACCGAAGCGTCTTCAGCACCGCGGCCATGGTTATGGATTGGGCCAGCACCGAACAGATCAGCACCAGCGAGGTCGCGGGCGCCGGATCGAGCACATGCAGCCAAACCCCCAGCGCGACCATGGCCGTGCCAAAGCCCGCCAGGCCGGAGACGAAGCCGCCGGCCAGGGCGCCGGTCAGGACAATCAGGATGACAAGGCCGCTCACGGCTCGGAGACGAACACCTCGTTGGCGGTGATGCCGGTGGCCACGCCGCCGCCGTTGCCGGCCACGTCGCTGCCGGTGATGCAGTAAATCCGGTCGTCGATCTCGGCCACCGCGAACCCGTGGCGGCGCGACGGCATGTTGGGATAGATCTGCCAACGGTTCTCCGCCGGTTCATAGACCTCGTGCAGGTTCGACGTGCCCTGCAGGCCCAGCGCATAAGCCTCGCCGCCGAGCACGTGCAGTTTGCTCCCGACCACCGCCACCTCCACCCCGCCGCGCGGGGTGGGCATCAGGGCCATCGGCGACCAGGTGTCGGAGGCGATGTCATAGGCCTCGTTGATGCTGACGCTGTTGGAGGCTCCGACGAAGGCTGAGCCGACCCGGCCGCCGATCGCATAGATCTTGCCGCCGACCAGGCCCGAGCCAAGATGGTTGCGCCCCTGCAGCATCGGGCTGGCGACCGACCAACGCCCCGTCCTGGTGTCGAATACTTCATTGGCCGCGCTCTGCTCGCCGCCCCATTGCAGGGTCAGGCCGGCGCGGTTCTTGGCCCAGGCGGGAATGCCGGCGCCGCCAAGCACGTAAATCTTGTCGCCCGCCGCCGTGGCGGTCAGGCCGCCGCGCGCGGACGGCATCGGCGGCAACCGGGTCCAGGCGCGGCTGGGCAGGTCGAACACCCAGGCGTCATTGGTGGGGGCCCAGACGGCGGCGCCGTCCGCCGGTCGTCGAAAACCGCCGAACAGGTAGAACTTCGAGCCGATGCCGACGGCGGCGGAGTGATGGTTGGGGTCGGGGTGGCCCGCCAGCTCGGTCCAGGCGTCCGCCGCCGGGTCGTAGGCCCAGAAAATGCCCTGGGCGACGAAGGCCGACAGCCCGCCATAGACCAGCACCTTGCCGTCCACAGCCGCCCCGACCACCTCGTTGGCGCCGACGGGGATCGGCCTGGCCGTGATCCAGCGGCCGGGCGGCGCGGCGAAGGCGGGAAGGCCGGCGGCGAGGAAGGCGGCCCCCAGACCGAAGGTCAGGCTGCGTCGATCGATCGGCATCGCCGCTTCTCCCAGGCTTAGGCTCAAGTGTTAGAGTGAACCAGACCCGGGTGTCAGTCGAGCCCGTCGACGATGATCACATCGCCCCCGGCGGCCGCCAGTCGCAGCGCCAGCAAGGGCTTGTAGGCGTCGCAGTCGAGAAAGGCGTGGGCCGTCTCGCTGCTGGGAAAACGCACGCAGATCACCCGCCGGCGCGGCGGGGCGCGGCCTTCTCGGATAGCGACGTCTTCGGTGTTGATCACCGTCTCGCCGCCGAACTGCGCGATCAGCGGCACGACCTTCTCGCGGTAGAGGGCGAAGGTCGCCTCGTCGCTTACGTCAAGGTTGGCCAGGATGTAGCCGCTCATGCGCCGGCCTCCTTCTCCTTGCGCGTCCGCAGCATGGCCCCCGCCACGCCACCGACGACGAACAAGCCGCCGAGCAGGTGATAGCCGCGCAACGGCTCGCCCAGCAGCACCACCGCCATCACCGCGCCGAACAGCGGCACGAAGTTGTTGAACGGCCCTGCCCGCGGCGCGCCGATCAGTTCCACGCCGCGGTTGTACAAGAGGTAGGCCAGCAGGGACGGGAAAATGGCGACATAGCCGATCGCCGCCAGCGCCGGCGCGCCCCACACCAGGCGCTGCCCGTGCGCGAATTCGTTGGCCACGAACGGGATCAGCGTCACCACCCCGACCGCGAATATACAGCTCAGGAAACTCAAGGGATGCACCGCAGGGCGCAGGCGCAGCATTACGGTGTAGAGCGCCCAGATCATCACGGCGGCGAGGATCAGCAGATCGCCGAAACCGACCTTGAGGTGCAGCAGCACCTGGGCCTTGCCCTGGCTGACGATGATCAGCACCCCGACAGCCGACAGGGCGACGGCGGCCAATTGGCGCGGGCTGACCGTTTCCCGGAACAGCAGGAAGGCGAACAGCGCCACCAGGGGCGAGGTCGCGGCTTGGATCAGCACAGCGTTTGTCGCGGTGGTGTAGTGCACACCGGTGTAGAGAAGGCCGTTGAACAGGGCGATGCTCAGCACCCCGAACATCAGCATCACGAGCCAGTTGGCGCGCAGCACCGGCAGATCGCGCTTGAGATGGGAGTAGGCGAATGGCAGCAGCACGATGAACGCCCCGCTCCAGCGCAGCAGGGACAGCGTCAGCGGCGGGATGATGTCGCGCACCGCGCGCCCGACCAGGGCGTTGCCGGCCCAGAACAGGGTGGCCAGGATCAGAAGCAGATAGGGCGCGGTCCAGAACCGCGCGAGAAGACCCGCCGGTGCGGTTGGACGGTGGGGGTTCCCCGTCATGGATTGCCCACCTTGTCTCACAAACCCCGGCCCGGCGCCGCGACCTCTACTACGCTGGCGGAGAACGGCGCCGCAAGGCGGTAGGGCTATGGTTTTCGCGGTGGATCAACGTTCGACATTGACCCAGTTGCCCTGGGTGGAAATTGCCTTGGACTCAGGAGTGTTGTGCGTGGAGATGACCTGAACGACCTGGGATTGGCCGTTGTTGGCGCGTTGGCGCGCCTCGGCAAGGGTCGTGTCGATCAGCAGCCCGCCGCCGGCGAAAGATCCCTTGAAGACCGCCAGGACCAGCACAAGCAAGCCGAGGGCGGAAAAGCAGACCGCCATTGAGATCAGGGCGAACGATGGCGGTCGCTGTTGCGGCTCCTGGCGCCGGGCCTGACCGCCGCCGCCGCCGTGGCCGCCGCCTCCGTCACGGTTTCCCTGATGCTGTTCTTGCATTTTCGTCCCTCCCGAAGCTCTAGCGCCCGTAGCGAACTCAACGTATGGTTGGAATTATGGTTGCCGCAATTTAAGATAATATGGCGATTTTCAATAGAACTCCGTCGGTCGTCATTCCTCTCCAACAGGTAAGCCGACCGAAAAATGACGGTCTAAAATCGCGGAATATTCCTGAATTGCCCGGCGTTGGTCATAATATTCTTGCGGGGTTTTCCCTTATTATTTGTCGTTCATTGATCGACTTGCCGCTGCGGTCCAGCTTGGAACCTCGGCGCGACCTTTGCCTTATGCCGGGGCCATGGAGCTGTGTGCGGGGCCGCGCCACGCCGACCTGAAACCTGATGGGAGATGACGTCATGAGAACGATCACCCGGCTGTTCGACAGCCATACCGAAGCCTTCAGCGCCCTGGACGAACTGGAGCGCGCCGGCGTCGACCACGACCGGATCAGCGTGGTGTCCAACAACGTCGAGAACTGGCACGCCGGCCACCGCCACGGCGGCGAGGTCGACGAGCCCGGCGCCGCCAAGGAAACCACCGCCGGCGCCACGATCGGCGGTGCGGCCGGGTTCGCCGCGGGCCTGAGCGTGATGGCCCTGCCGGGCCTGGGCGCCGCGGCGGTCGCCGGCTGGCTGGTCGCGGCTCTGGTCGGCACGGCGCTAGGCGCGGCGGCCGGCGGCGCGGCGGGCGGCCTGATCGGCAGCCTGACCGACGCGGGCCACACCGAGGAGGAAGCCCACATCTATTCCGAAGGCGTGCGTCGCGGCGGCACCCTGATCAGCGTCAAGGTCAGTGACGATGACGCCGGCAAGGTGCAGCGGATTCTCGACAGTCAGCGCGGCGTCGACGCCGCGCTGCGCGGTGATCTGTACCGCCAGAGCGGCTGGACCCGGCATGACCCGACCGCCACTCCCTACACCGCCGAGCAGGTCCGCGCCGAACGGCTCCGCTTCCAGGAAAACCGCTCCTTCGCCCAGAGCGAAAGCAACGAGGATATTTCCGACGACGAACGCGCGCGCCGCGCCAGCGGACTGGGCGCGGGCGCGACCTTCTCGGGCGGTCCCGACTAGCCTACTGCCTGGAGGGCGGCGGCGCGAAACCGTCGCCCTCTTCGCGCGAAGGCTTATTTCGGCGCGGCGGCGACCTCAGGCGCGGCCCGTTCGATCTTCTTGTTGCCCGGCAGGATCGCTGTCACATAGTGGCCGCCCGGCTCGCCGTTCTGCATCGGGTTGATGACGAGCGTGACCTTGTCGCCCACCTTCGCCGCCGATCGCGTCCAGCCCCGGCGCGTCATGTTGCCCGGCGCGTCGCCCTCCACAGGATGCCGCACCACTTTCTTGTCCGGCCCCTGCACGTTGACGAACACCCAGATGTGCGGATTGGTCCATTCCAGTTCCGAGATCACGCCGCTGATGGTGACGGTCTTGGTGCGGTCGAACGCCGCGTAGGAGTGGTGCGCCGCCGCCGTGGTCGCGATGGCCGCCGCGGCCACACCGGCGATCGCGAGGACCTTCAGGTCGATTTTCGCCATGTTCTTCTCCTGTTGAAACGATGTGTTTCGAAACGTTGCTAGTGCGGATCAGGCAGATCGAAGCCGTAACGTTTGCGCGGCTTGCCGTAAGGACCCAACACGAGGTCCGGGCCGACCTTCACCGGCCAATGTTCCTCGATGCCGAGCTTTTCGCGGATCGAGGCCGGATCGGCCTTCTTGTAGATAAGGGTCGTGCTGACCGGCTTGGTCAGGGCGACCGGATCGGTGAAGGTCACATCGATCTGCAAGGTGTCGGCGTCGATGCGCTTGAACCGCTCGGTGAACCGCTCTTTGTCCGAGTGCGGCAGGTTGAAGCCGAAGGTGAACTCCGAGCGCACATTGATGGTATCGACCACCAGGGTGTCGCCCTCCCAATGGCCGATCGAATGGCCCTTTCCGGTGTAGGGAACATCCTCGCCGGTCGGGTGCTCGCGGCCATCGTAGAAGATCCAGCGCACGCTCGGCGTTTCGAACGCGATCTCCAGGCGGCCCGGGGTCTGGATCAGCTCCATCCCGTTCGGATCGGCGACCAGATAGTCGGCGAAGATGCCGGCAGGCCAACAGCTGTTGGCGGGATCGCCGTAGGGCTTGCCCTTGTCATCGGCCGCGTAGCGCGCGGCCACCACCTTTCGCCACGCCGGCTTGTAGGGGAAGCCGGCCTGATGGCCCTTGGCGTCGTGGAGCGGCAACGGCTTGCCGTCGACCATGAAGATCGGTCCGGCGCCGAACGCGGGACGCCAGTATCCGCCCAGCGGCGCATGTTCGGCATCGGCGTAATATGCGTTCAACGGCACGGCCGGAGCCTGGGCGAGCGCTTGTCCGCCAACGGCGAAGGCGAGAGTCAGGCCGGCGAGCGCGGCCGCGGTTTTTTGGCTCTTCATGCTCATCGCCCTACTCGTCGTCATAGTGGCTGGCGCCGGGAGGCAGGTCAAAGCCGTAGAGCTTGCGCGGCTCGGTGTTGGCCTGGACGATCAGGTTTTCGTCAGGCTCGTTGCGGTTGTTCTCGACGCAGAAGTCCTCGGCGAACTGATCCTTCGGCGGGCCGAGCGTGTAGTACAGCACCGTCTGTATCGAGCTGGTCATGGCGATGGGATCCTCGATCGAGATCGACACCGCCAGGGTGGTGGCGTCCAGGCGCCGGATCCGTTCGATGAAATGCACCTTGCTCGAGTGCGGCGCCTGATAGCCCAGGGTGAACTCGGGCCGCACGCCGATGGTGTCCACCACCAGGGTGTCGTCTTCCCAGTGACCGATCGAATGGCCTTGCGAGGTCGGTTTGAAGTCGGCCGGATGCAACTCGCCGTTGGTGTAGATGCGCCGGACCGGCGTCATCCGCTCCTGCACTATGCGCACCAGGCCCGGCGTCTGGGTGATTTCCAGCGGCGAGTTGTTGCCGACATAGCTGTGCATCATCCCCTGCAGCCAGCAGCCTCCGCTCGGGTCGCCATAGGCCTTGTTGATGTTTTCGGAGTTGTAGCGGTCGGTCAGCACCTTCTGCCACTCGGGGCGGTAGGGAAAGCCGAATTGGTTCTGCACCGTGCCCATCACGGGCAGCGCCTTGCCTTCGGAGTAGAACACCCAACGGTCGACCGTGCGCCGCCAGAAGCCGCCGATGTTGGGGCGGTCGGCCTCGGCGTAGTAGATGCTGAGCTTGGTCGGATCGACCTGTTCGGACGGCTGCGCCGGCCGGCCCGGACTGATCACCGCCCGCTGGTCCGGCGCGCGGGGGCCGATGGGCGGCCCCAGCACCGGGTCGGCGCCCGGCGGCATCTCTATGGGATAGGTCAGCGGTTCACGCACAGGGCCCGGCGCCTGCGCCAGAGCAGCCCCGGCCAGCAGCGGCCCGGCCAGCGCGCCCGCCAACAGGATCGCGCGGGATTTCGACGTCCAAAATTCCATCTGCTGTTGCTCCACCCAGCTTTCTTATTCTTTTCGCCGCTCTGTTCAGGGCCGCGGCCCCTAAGCAGAACAGAACGCCATGCAATTACACATGCCCGCCCGGTTCAAGTATTTTTGGTTTTATTTTATAACGCCCGGAGGCGGCCGCATTACGCCCTGCTTTCGGGGGCGCGGCCGGGGTCTTTCAGGTCGTCTGGGCGACTTGGGGGTGTTGGCGGAGACGGAGTCCGCTAAAGATTGTTGTTTTTTAACATATAGAA
>CANJOB010000037.1 GCA_947475655.1 Caulobacterales bacterium
GAACGGGGCCTTTCCAGACGATCCGGATGCCGCCGACTTTGTGTTTGCCGGCCTGCTCGGCTTCCTCGATCCGGTTCGCAAGGATGTCCCGGCGGCGCTGAAGGAAGCCCAGGCAGCTGGGATTTCCGTGGTGATGATCACCGGCGACCATCCGGCCACCGCGCTGGCCATCGCCAGGTCGGCCGGGCTCGACACGTCAGGCGGGGTGATGCTGGGCTCGGAACTCGCCGCCCTTTCACCCAGCGACCTGGCGATCCGACTGCGCGGTGTGCGGGTCTTCGCCCGGATCATTCCCGAACAGAAGCTGCTTATTGTGCAGGGCTTCAAGGTGGCCGGCGAGGTGGTCGCGATGACCGGCGACGGCGTCAATGACGCGCCGGCCCTGGAGACAGCCCACATCGGCATAGCCATGGGCAAGAAGGGCACGGATGTCGCAAGAGAAGCCGCCGACCTCGTGCTCATGGACGACAGCTTTGCCTCGATCGTCGGCGGGGTGCGACTGGGCCGCCGCATCTTCGTCAATCTCCGTAAGGCGCTGATCTATGTCACCGCGATCCACGTGCCGATCGCAGGCCTCGCCCTCATCCCCATCGTCTTGGGCCTGCCGCAGCTGCTCTTTCCGATGCACGTGGTCTTCCTTGAGCTGATCATCGATCCAGTCTGCGCCATGGTCTTTGAGGCCGAGCCTGGAGCCGCGAACGCCATGCAGCGACCGCCCCGACGGCGCGACGAAGCGTTGTTCGGACCGGTCCAACTGGGGCTTGCCCTACTCCAAGGGGGGGGCGTGCTCGCAGGCGTTCTCGGCGTCTATCTCTGGTCTTTGAGCCGCTACCCCGAACCCGAAGCGCGAGGCGCGGCGTTCGTGGCCCTGGTCATCGGCAACCTGGTGCTCGCCTTGGCCGACGCCTCGTCGGCTGGCGGCCGGCTGTTTGCGCCGCATCGCAAGATCTACTGGATCATCACCGTGGCCGCCGGCGGTGTCCTGGCCCTGGTCTTGATGGTTCCGCCATTCGCTGGCCTGTTCAAAGTCGCGCCGCTGCACATGCCACTCCTGGTCTTGGCCTTGGGCGTCGCTTGCGTCAGCGGCGGTTGGATTGGCCTCGCTCGCACGCTGCGCAGCGCCCTGGCGCGCCACAAGGCGCCGGGGCTGTCGCCGACATGATCTGGATCAATGACAAATGCCGCGAACACGACAGGGTCAGGTTGACAGACTCTGACCGGAGCGGGGACGCCAGCGTCCCCGGGGATCGCATGACAAACCCGCCGACTGAACCGGTTCTGGCGCGGCTTTCGGACCTTCACCCCACCCAGATCACCGTGGGATTTCGGGAGGTCGCGCAAAAGCGCCTTCGACTGCGGGCTCGACTCCGGAAGGCGGGGGAGGGAGATGCGCCGAAACTAGTGGCGCCCGTCGTCCTCGCGCCAGATGGCGCGCTCTATCTCATCGACCGCCACCACCTGGCGTGTGCGATGAAGGCAGAGGGCGTGGAGGGCGTCCAGATTCGGCGGGTCGCGGACTTCAGCACGCTTTCAACGAAGGATCTGTGGTCGGCGCTTGAAGCCAAGGGGTGGTGCCGTCCTTTTGACGCCGAAGGTCGCCGCCGGCCCTTCGATGAGATCCCGGCGACCCTTGACGCGCTGCTGGACGATCCCTTCCGAAGCCTGGCCAGCGCGCTGCGCAGGTCCGGCGGGTTCACCAAAAGGGTGGCGCCGTTCAGTGAGTTCGCCTGGGCGGATTTCCTGCGCACCCGGATCCCAAACCACACCACCGCCACGGACTTCGACAGCGCGCTTGACCACGCCATGAGTCTGGCGAGAACGCCGGCGGCGCAGCACCTTCCAGGATGGCTGGACAGCTCAGACACCGCCACAAACTTAAACGCCTCAATCGCGTCGCCCTATGTCGGCCAGTGACCTGGCGCCCTGGTTCAGCAGACCCGAATGGCCGCTATTGGTCGCCCTGGCGATCGGCCTGCTGATCGGCCTCGAGCGCGAGCGCCGCAAGGGCGAGGGTAACGCCCGTTCGGCCGCTGGCTTGCGCACCTTTGGATTGGTCGGCCTGCTGGGTGGCGTTGCGACCTTGATCGGCAATCCCGGCCTTGTCTTGCTGGCCGGCGGCTTCATCGCCCTTGCGGCGCTCGCAGCCTACTGGCTGGGAGATCGCAAGGATCCAGGGCTCACCGGCGAGGTCGCGCTGGTCGTGACCTACGCGCTTGGAGTTTTGGCGCAGACCCGGCCGGCCCTGGCGTTTGAAGCTGGCGTCGTTGTGGCGGCCCTGCTGGCCTTTCGAGTTCAACTCCACCGGTTTGTCCGCGATCGCATCACCGACCAGGAGTTGCTGGACGCCCTGACCTTCGCGATCGCCGCCGTTGTCATTCTCCCCCTCTTACCCAATCGGCCAATAGATCCCTTCGGTTTGCTCAATCCCTTCACGCTGTGGCGCCTGGCCGTGGTCGCCATGGCGCTCAGCTTCCTGGGCTATGTCGCCCAGCGGCTGCTGGGCGGGCGGTACGGCCTGTTGGCCGCGGGGCTGGCTGCGGGCCTCGTCTCCAGCACGGCCGCAGTCGCCGCCATGGGCGCGCGCGCCAAGGGCCAGCCTGCCCTGGCGCCAGCCAGCGCGGCCGGCGCGATCGCCTCCATGATCGGCAGCCTTGGCTACCTTGTTGCGATCATCGGCGCCGTCAGTCCGTCCCTGATCGTCGCCCTGGCGCTTCCTTTAGGGTTCGCCGCCTTCCTGATGCTGGTCTATGCCATCTGGCTGGTGCGTCGCACGCCGAAGACCGCAGACGGTGAGACCGTTGGCAGAGCCTTCAATGGCGGTGCGGTTTTGCTGTTCGTCGCCCTGGTCGGCGCCTTCAGTCTCGTCTCCGAGCTTCTCATCCGTTGGCTGGGCGCGCCCGGCGCCTTGATCGGGTCCGCTGTGATGGGCTTCGCCGACGCACATGCGGCGTCGGTCTCCATGGCCACGTTATTGGCTGGTGGGCGGGTGACTGTCGCCGCCGCCGCAATCGGGGTTGTCCTGACCCTCACCACAAACATGGCGGTCAAGGCTCCGACGGCCTTCGTGACCGGAGGCCGCGCTTACGGGCGCCAGGTAACTATCGGTGTTGTGCTTCTGGTCGCCGGACTCTGGGTGGGCGTCGGTCTAGCGAGGGTCCAATGAGCGCGGAGAAGAGGTTGTTGAAAAGCGACCGCCGCTTTCGCCGCCAGGGCAAGGCGCACATCGAAGGTCCCATACAGGTCCGGATCAAAGACATCGGACAGATCTTTCACACGCTCGATCCCCTGCCGTTCCGTGAGCGGGACCTCGACGCAGGGGTGGAGGAATACATCGTCGGCTGGGCCGGGGAGATCGCCGGCGATCATGAGATCTCAATCATCGTCCACCTCCCGCCCCGCGAAGCGCAGCGGGATGAGGCGCTGCACATCGAAACCGCCATGCGCAACTACTTCGCCTACCGGGCGAAAGTCCTGGGCTGGGATCTCCGCGACCTTTTCCGAACCGGCCGTGCGTCGCTCGCGAGCGGCTTGGCGGTTCTGGCGGCCTGCATTGTCTTGGGGAAGGGCGTCAGTGGCGTTCTGGGGACGGGATACCTGGGGCGCTTCTTTGGCGAGGGCCTGATCATCCTGGGCTGGGTCGCCAACTGGCGACCGGTCGAGATTTTTCTCTACGACTGGTGGCCGCTAGTTCGACGCAGGCGGCTCTACCGCCGGCTCGCCCTGGCCCGAGTGACCCTTGAGCCTGAGGACTCCTTGACTGAGATCGACGGGACGCCCGAAGCGTGATTGAGCCGGGCGACATCGGATACAGGAGCCTGGGCCATGGGCGCCACTCTCGATTACCCTCGCCCGGCGTCGCCGTGGCGTCGCCACCGGGATTTGACGGCGTTCGGCTCACCGTCGAGCAGGCGGCCGCCGCGATCGAGGCGGCCGCTGATCCGGCCTCGGATGCGCGCTCGGTCTTGGATGCGGGTGATTTCGACATCCTCGCGATCTCAGGGGGTGCTGCGGGCGGAGCTTTTGGCGCGGGGGTCCTGATCGGTCTGACCCGCGCGGAACGCCGGCCGAGGTTTGAGTTAGTCACAGGTGTCAGCACCGGCGCACTCATTGCGCCCTTCGCCTTTCTCGGCTCGAAATGGGATCGCCGCCTGCGCGAAGCCTATACCGGCGGCCACGCCCAGGCGGCCCTGGGCCTCACGGGTCTGTCGTTGACCCTTGATGGCGGCCTGTTTCAACCCGAGGCGCTTGAGCGCCTAGTCTATCCTTTTATCGACGACGAACTGGTCGCGGCCGTTGCCGCGGAACACCGCCTTGGACGGCGCCTCCTGGTCGCGACGACCGACCTGGACCGCCAGGAGCCTTGCATCTGGGACATGGGGGCGATCGCACTGCGGGGCGGACCGCAGGCCACAATGATGTTCCGCGAGGTGCTCATCGCCTCGGCCAGTCTTCCAGGACTGTTCCCGCCTCGGCGCTTCAGGGTCGAAGCTGAGGGTCAGCAATATGAAGAACTGCACGTGGATGGCGGTGTGTCCGCGCCATTGTTCGTCATGCCGCAAGGGCTTTTGAACTGGCGCAGGCTCGGGCGGCGGCTGCAGCGCGGTCGCATCTATGTCATCGTCAATACAGTCCTGGACCCTGCGGCCCAGGCGACCCCGATCAGTCTGCCTCACATCCTGATGCGCAGTTTCGACACCATGCTCAGGGTCTCCTACCGCCAGGCATTAAGCGTCGTGGTGTCGTTCAGCCTGGCAAACGATCTTCCCCTGAGCGTTGCGTCGATCGCCGAGACACCCGAGGGCGCGGAGCCTGGAGGCATGCTGACCTTCGAAACAGCGGCCATGCGTCGGACGTTCGACGGCGCCGTCGAGGCCGCACAGGCAAAGGACTTCTGGCGCACGCCGGTGGCCCACACCAAGCCGTGGGCTGACTTTCTGGACCTGTTCAGGCGCTGATGGCGGGTCAATTCACGCCCGCTTGGCGCCGCGGCGCGCCGGCATGACGGAGGTGGTTGCGGGGGCGACCTGTTGGCGCAAGGACGCGTCGCAGCGCGTGGCCATCCTGATCGACAACGAACGCTATTACGAGGCGCTCCATTCGGCGCTGCTCGCCGCAAAATGCTCAATCCACATCCTCGGATGGGCGTTCGATCCTCGCACCCGGCTTGTTCCAGACGGCACGGACGGGCCTGACGATCCAGACGAAATTGGGCGAATTCTCATGGAGCTTTGCCGCATCAGACCCGAACTCGGCGTTCGCATTCTCGTCTGGAGATCGCCATTCGGGGTCATGGGGCATCAGGACATTCGCGGGCACCGCGCCAAGCGGCAGTTCGCCGGGACGCCTGTGGATTTTCGCGAGGCCCACGATGTGCCGTTCGGAGCCTGCCACCATCAAAAGATCGTCGTGATTGACGACCAGTTGGCATTCTGCGGCGGCGGCGACATCGTTACGAACAGGTGGGACTCACAATCCCATCTCCACGTCGAACCCCGACGCATCCTTCCCGACCAGGATCGTCACCCAGCGCGCCACGAGGTGATGATGTTGGTGGATGGGCAGGCCGGGCTGGCCCTTGGAGAACTCTTTCGCCTGCGCTGGACCAGCGCGACGGGAGAGCGTCTCGCCGCAGCAAAACCAAACCTCAGTGACGCATGGCCAGCGTGCGCACTAGCGCGATTTTCAGATGTTCAGGTGGGAATCGCCCGAACCCAACCGACTTGGCGCGGACGACCTCTCATCGATGAAATCCGGCAGCTGACCTTGGCCTGTATCGCGAGCGCGCGGCAGACGATCTATCTTGAAAACCAGTATTTCACCTGTCCGCGCGTGGCGGACGCCCTGGCTGCGCGGCTTTCGGAGCCAGCGGGGCCTGAAGTCGTCCTGCTGCTGAGTGGGCGCGCCCCCAGCTGGCTCGACCACCTCACGATGGACTACGCGCGCAATCCGCTGGTTCGGCGTCTGCGGGCAGCGGACCCCTTCAATCGGTTTCGGGCGCTATCGCCCAGGACGTCCGCCGGTGCGCCCATTCTCGTCCATTCCAAGGTCGGGGTGTTTGACGATCGCATCGTGCGGGTCGGCTCGGCCAATCTGAACAATCGATCCGAGGGCTTCGACACGGAGTGTGAACTGGCGATAGAAGCCGGAAAGGACACAGACCGCTGGGCCATTGCTGAATTCCGTGACCAACTTCTGAGCCACTATCTTTCCGTCGCCGTCCGCAGATTTACCGCCGCCAGGATTGCCTCACGAAGCGTCGTGGCGGCGATCGACGCCCTCAATGTCGAGGGCCGGCTTGTGCCAGTGGCGATGACCCCCTCGACCCGGTGGGAGGATTTTGTATCCACCCGAAGTTTGGGGGACCCTTCGAGCGCTGCCGAAAGTTGGCGCGGCCGCGCGCCAAAGGCGGCCGTATGATCAGGATTCGAACCTTCACGGCGCTCCACCGGCGACGACGAGTTGATCCGAGAACGCAGGCCGGTCGACGCCCATGAATCTTCTGACCTGGAACATCCAAGCGGGGATCGGCACGAGCCGTTATCGGGACTACTTCCTGCGCGCTCACCTGCAACTGGTGCACGCGCCCTCCAAGACGGCGATCTTGCAGAACATTGCGCGGGAGATCGCCCCCTATGATGTTGTCTGCCTACAGGAGGTGGATCTTGGAGGACGGCGTTCCGGCTACCGCTCACAGGTCGACGACATCGCCGCACTCTCCGGCCACCTGCACGTCGCCGTGCAGGAAAACCGCCGCATTCCCGGGATCTCGCGACATGGCAACGCAATCCTCAGCCGCTGGCCGATGGCCAATGTGCGCGACCTGAAGCTCCCTGGGCAGGTGGCCGGTCGCGGCTGCCTTGTCGCGGACGTCGAAGGCCCTCATCCCTTCACCGTCGCCTGCCTTCATCTCAGTCTTGGCCGATCGGATCAGGTCCTCCAATTGGCGGTCGTGGCGCAGGCCCTACGCGACGCTCGCGCTTGGGCGGCGATGGGCGATTTTAACAGCGGGGCGCATGGCGCGCCGCTCGAGTCCTTTTGTGGCGCCACCGGAGGGCGGCTCAGACGCCCGAGCCCCCTCACGTTCCCGGCATGGCGGCCACGCTGGGACTACGATCACATCGTGACGGGGGGTGATCTTGAGGTGACTCACTACCAATCTGAGCCGGCGAACTTTTCAGATCACCGTGCCGTATCTGCGCGAGTAACCTTCTGACAGGTGGCCAGTGAAGGCGCTAAATTCAAGGCGGCGCCTAAGCCCGCGTTCAATTGAACTCAGAGTCGGGCGATCGCCGCCTTGAGCTTTTTCGCCACCGCGCCGGCCTTTTTCTTCAGTTCAGGATTGTCGATCGCCTGCATGGAGGCGACCGGGTCGATGGCCGAGATTTCCGTCCGCCCATCGCCCGCACCTTGCACGACGACGTTGCACGGCAGCATAGCGCCGACGTTGGGTTCCAGCTTCAACGCCTCGTGCGCCAGCTCGGGGTTGCAGGCGCCCAGGATCATGTAGGGGCGAAATTGAACACCCAGCTTGTCCTTGAGCGTCTTCTGGACATCGATTTCCGTGATCACGCCGAACCCTTCGGCCGTGAGAGCTTCGCGGGTCCTAGTGATCGCATCCGCGAAGGGTAACGCGAGAGTCTTGGAGAACACATAGGTCATGGACGCCTCATCGGTAGGAGCTGGAACTTTCAGGCCTGCGGCTCCGGAATCGCTGGCGTGAGCCGGCGGCGGATGACGCCTTCCAGAGAGGTAGCAGCCGCGACGGTATTCGAGATCGTGCCGTACTTGCGGACGTTGCGATGCAGCAGCTCGAGCCTGCCGTCGTCCTCGTCCGTGTCGACGATCAGTTCGTAGTCGATGCGCAGGATAAGCGGGGGCGCGTCCTGGCGCACGGCGGTCAGCCGGACTTCCACACATCGCAGATCGAACTTCAGCACCGGCGTGACCCGCTCAATGCTTTTGATCATGCAGGCGGCGATGGCAGCCAGGAATAGCTCAGCAGGATTGAAGGCGTCCCGCCGTCCGGCGACGTCGGTATCCAGCACCACGGACGCATCCTTGGTGCGCGCGAGGCTTCCATGGGCGTCGATGCGCTCCGCGGTGACACTATAGTCCATCCGATCCCCCTTCTTTGCCGCCGGGGCTTGGCAGAACCAGCAGGGACGAATGTACGGGTAGACCAGTCCGGGTCCTCCCGGCTGGCTCCTCGTCGCGCGGCCGCCAGGGGTTCATGGTCGACAGGTGGGCGGACAGACGCCCCCTGAGGAGGAAAGAGCGGGGCAGCCGATGTCAGGGTGCTCACCTCCGGCGAGCCAAAGGACGCACTCGCTAGAAAGCCCATGAAAGATCGCTTTGTCCTCCCGCCAAAGCGTCACCCGGTTGGCGCTTGAATGGTCCTGTAGATGCTTGAGGGCCTCTGCGATTGCGGCGGTGTCACTGTCCTGTTCGATGGCAACGAACACAGGCGCAACGCCGGAGGCGTTGAATGGAAAGACGGTGTAAGCAACCATTGTCGCTCCCGGAAATGCAGAAGGGGGAGCACCTGGGATACGCAGGTCTCTCAGCCGTCGACGCCCTGGCGAGCCGTGCCGACGATCGGTAAGCATTGCACTGGTTTTGACGTTTTAGCTAGAGCGCACTGACGGTGCATCGGCGGATAAGCCGTTCCCAGGTCAAGAATGACGTGGGAGCAGTGCCGCTAGGGGTCCCCGACAAAGCCGCCTAAAGCGCTCGCGCGCCACGCCGGTGACGCGCGAGCCGATGCGTTACTGGAGGTCTGTCGCTCGAGGCCTCAGCTGAGGTCGGTGATATCGAGGTGCCGGAGCGGATCGACCGCGATGTTGAGTCGGTAACGCGTGGCTTTGTGCTCACCAGTTCGCAGCAGTGCGCCCAGGCCGACGAGAGCGGACAGATCGCGCGTCGTTGTCGCCGGCGGAGCGCCGGTGATGGCCATGTAGTTGGCCGCGCTGAGGCCGCCGATAAAGCCGTCTGGTCCAGCGGCGAACATGCGGAGCAGCGCACGTTCTTGGCGGGCGTTAAGCTTGCCCCGGAGGCTATCCATGGTGCGGGCCTTGGCCAGAACGAACTCAATCTGCTGAAGCGTCCGCCGCTGCGCTTCGATTGCCTTAGCTGCGAACCACAGTAGCCAGTCGGTGATCTCCAGCGTCCCGTGCCCGCGTTCAAGTGCGGCGTAGAAGGCTTTGCGGTGAGCCAGGAGCGTGCTCGCCATGCCGGTGATCGCAGGCGTGGGCAGACCTTGAGCAAGGAGCTTTTCGCTGATGGCTCGGCCGATCCGGCCGTTGCCATCCCCGTAAGGGTGGATGCTCTCGAACCAGATATGGGCCAAGCCGGCGCGCGTAAGCGGCGGGAGCGGCAAGGCGGCGGCTGGTCCGCTTTGCTCGATCCACGCCAAAAAGCGGGCCATCTCCTGGTCGACCTGCGTCGCGGGCGGCGCCTCGAAATGGACCTTCGGCCTATGGAGAGGTCCGGACACGATCTGCATCGGATCGCCGCCTGTCCTGTAGCAGCCGATGCCCGCGAGATCGGTGCGGCCGTTGGCTACGAGCCGATGCCACTGATGGAGCGTGGACTCGCGTAGCGGCTCGCCGACCCGCTGGTAGAGGTCGACCATCATTTCGGCGATGCCGGCCTCGGCCGGCCCGGCCCGGCGTTGATCCCCGGCGAGCCCTAGGTGTCGGCGGATTGACGATTGAACGCTGTCGCGGTCGAGCGCCTCGCCTTCTATGGCTGAGGTGTCGATGGCTTCGTGGCTCATCAGTTCGACGGTGAGGGCGCCGCGATCAGCCTCGTCAAGGTGCTTTGACACCCCGATGGCGATGCCGGCGCCTTCAAGAAACAGCGCCTCGGCCTTTTGGAGCCGCGGAACATCCCATGAGAAGGTTGGCCAGTCGTCTTGCTGCCAATTCCACCGCATGATCGATATGTCGACATATTATCGATCACCAATCAAGGTATTAGTGATCGATAAATCGGCGATCCATAAATCATCGATTGCTAAAGGCGAACCTTCTTGGCTCGTTGCGTCTTCCGAACCTCTGGCAAACCATCGGTCCGCCGAAGGGATCGGATACCTTTGAAGCCGTCGGGGTCCGAAATCTGTCGACATATTTCGGACAGCTGCCCGGAGCCTCCGGCTGAAAGCGGGGCGCGCTCGAGACGCCTAGACGGCGGCTGCCGCCGAGGCTTCCAGCTCGTCTTCGAACACCTCAAGGCCATCAGGGCGCTCAAGGCTGGTATCACCGGCCAGGCGGGCGAGGAGGTAGCCGACGGCCGCGGCCATTTGTTTGGTGCTGTAGGGCTTGGGGAAGGAGGCGATGGCGTCTGTGCGGGCGGTTTGCGCCCGGCTTACCTGACCACTGATGAAGACGACCGGGATGCCCATGGCCTTCAGGTCGCGGGCGATATCGATGCCGGTGTCTTGGCCCTGCAGCTTAATGTTGACCAGGGCCAGATCGGGCTTGCAGTCCTTGGCGGCGCCGATCGCTTCGCCGTGGCGCTTGGTCAGGTCCATGACCACGTAGCCGGCATCCTGCAGTTCGTCGCGCAGCGCCATGGCGGGCAAGATCTCGTCCTCGACGATGAGCAGGGTTTTCTGGGCGGCGGGGATCGGGGAGGGCATCGATTGTCCTTTCAAAGGACCTAGGCGGCAGGTCGCTCGACGACGGAAAAATCCGAAGGTTGTTCCGGCCGGCTGACGAGGCGGATCGCCGGATGGGTTATGGCCACGCACGTTCCCGGCGCCGCGGATGAGACATTGATGGCCGCGCCGAGTTGTTTCGCTAGGGCTTCAACGATGCTGGTGCCCAGCCCTGCGCGGGCGCCGGCGGCGCGAGGCATGCCGACGCCATTATCGGTGACCGACATGGTCCAGTTGGACCCCTCGCTGGTCCAGCTCACCTTGATGGCGCCGGGTCGCCCATCGACAAAGGCGTGCTTGAGCGCGTTGATGATCAGCTCGGTGGCGATTAAACCCAGGCTGATCGAGACCACAGCGGGCACTTCGCCCCTGGAGCCGGTCACCGACAGCACCAGATGTTTCGGGTCCTGGATCATCGAGGCCGAGATGCTCTCGCAGAGCGTGGTCAGATAGGCCTGAAGCTCGACATCCTGTTCGCCTGAGCCGGACAGCTGGCGCTCCAGCGTCGCGACCGACATCACCCGCTGATGGGCGTCGGTCAGGTGGCCGCGGGTCTCTTCCGAAGTCGTTTTGCGGGCGTTCTGGAGCAGCACACTGGCGATGATCTGCAGACTGTTGGCGACCCGATGGCGCACCTCTTGGAGCAGCACCAGGTTGCGACGCTGCGCCTCGTCCTTCAGCAACTCATTGGCGCGCGCCTCGGTAATATCGGCCACCGCCAGCAGAACGCGGGTGTGGGCGAGGTCGAGATAGGCCACGCGCTGGGCGCTCAGCACCAGGCAGCGGGTCGGTTGGCCCGCTCGGACCAATTCGCATTCGTAGGCCTTGATATCGGCCGCGCCGGAGAGCGTAGCGGTCAGCAGGCTGCGGATTTTGGGCAGGCCCCATTCCCCCCCCCCCCCCAGGCTGGCGAGCGGCTGCCCGGGCGCCGATTTTGTGTCGACTGAGAATGCTTCGGAAAACGAGGCGCTGGCGGCGACGATGCACAGGTCGCCGTCCAACAACAGTAGCGGCACCGGCGATGAGGTGACGATCGCGCGCGCGAGGTCGAGCGCTCCAGCTTCTACGGGTGTCGGGGTCGAGGTGGGCATATTCGCCCTTCAGAAGTCCGGAGGCTCGCGAAGCGAAAGCCGTACCCGGTGATCAATTTTATCGAAACTCTGTGAATTCTTGCCGGATATTTTCCCAACAAGGCCCACGGCCTAGCACGGAACGGCCAAAATATTAGGGTCAAAAGCACGATCATTGAAAATGAAACCGTGAAAGACTGTATTGGGTTCTTGAAGACCCAAAGAAATGTTAGCTTCACTATTGGATCGCACCTACTCCGAGCACATTTCCTCGTTCCTGCTGGTGCTGGGCATGTTAACGCGGCTGTCGGCGGCGGCGTCCTCGGCATGACATAGGTGATCGCGATATTCGTCTATCCCGACGCTTGGCCTACCCACCTTAGCTGGGCGGCCCTGCTGCTCTATCTTATTGCCCGCGGGGCGGTGCGGTCTCGCTGGACAAGCTCCTGAAAATTCCGTGACTTTCAGCGCGGACGCGACCGTCAGGCCTGGCTCGCAATGGCCGCGCTTTCGTAACAATGGACATCCGGGGAGTGGTCCATCGCGAACAAGGCAGTCGGATGCGTTGCGCCTGTCAGAGCTTTAAAATTATAGCCTCCGGGTTATCGCCTGACTGGTATTCTATGACCTGCAGATTATCGGCAACGGAGCGGGTGTTCACATGTGAACGTGTGCACCGATGCTCACGTTAGCCTATTCGCTCGACTTTTCGACGGCGGGATTGCACACCGAATCTTACAAGTGCATGAAATCACATCTGAATCCGTCCAGTCCGACATAGGGCCGATTTTGTCCGAAATTAATGAATAAAAGCAATAAGTTATCCGTTGCGCCCATGATGGACTGGACCGACCGGCGGTGCCGCGCTTTCCACCGCAGTCTGACCACGCGCGCCCTGCTCTATACCGAGATGGTCACCGCCCAGGCGGTGGCGCACGGCGACGTTTCCCGCCTGCTGGGGTTCGATCCGGCCGAGCAGCCGGTGGCACTGCAGCTTGGCGGGTCCGACCCCGCCCTGCTGGCCGATGCCGCGCGCGTCGGCGGCGAGATGGGCTATTGCGAGATCAACCTCAACGTCGGCTGCCCGTCCGACCGGGTGCAGAGCGGCCGGTTCGGCGCCTGCCTGATGCGCGAGCCGGACCTAGTGGCCGAATGCGTGGCGGCCATGGCGGTGGCCACATCGGCGCCGGTGACCGTCAAGTGCCGGATCGGCGTCGACGACCAGGAGCCGAGCGAGGCGCTGTTTACCCTGGTCGACGCCTGCGCGGACGCCGGGGTGACCACCTTCGCCGTCCATGCCCGCAAGGCCTGGCTGAAGGGCCTGTCGCCGAAGGAGAACCGGGACATCCCGCCGCTGGACTACGACCTGGTCTATCGGCTCAAGCGCGAGCGGCCGCACCTGACCATCGTCATCAACGGCGGCATCGCGTCTCTGGACCAGGCCGTGGCGCATCTGGCGCACGTCGATGGGGTGATGATGGGCCGCGCCGCCTACCAGGAGCCGGGGCTGCTCGGCGCGGTCGACCGGCTGCTGTTTGGCGAGACGGGCGAAGACGTCGACCCGTTTGAGGCCCTGGCCCGCTACCGGCCCTACATGGCGGCGCAGCTGGCGGCGGGCGTGGCGCTGAACGCCATGACCCGGCACATGCTGGGGCTGTTCCACGGCTGGCCGGGCGCGCGGGCCTGGCGGCGGATAATGACGGTCGAGGCGGGCGCGCAAGGGGCCGGGCTCGAGGTGCTGGACCGGGCCGTGGACGCCATCCTCCAGGCGCGGGCGGCGGCGGAAGAGCGGCTGACCGCCTAGATTACTGGCGCAGGATCAGGGCCTGGGGCGTGGCCTCGAACCGCGACAGGCGGCCCAGGTAGCTCATGCCCAGCAGGGAAGTTTCCAGGCCCTTTTCGATCACCAGGGCGTCGACGTTCTCGACGCGGGCGCCCCCGATGGCGACGCTGGCCAGCTGCACGGCGGCGGCGCGCGCCTTACCGTCGGCGGTGATGACGGTGCGGTTGTAGGTCAGGGTGGAGGGCGAAATCCCCAGGCGCGTGGCGTCGGCCAGGCTCAGGGCCACGGCGGTGGCTCCGGTGTCGACCAGGAACTTGACCCGCGATCCGTTGACGCTGGCCTCGGCCCAGTAGTGCCCGTCGGACGACTTAACCACCGAGGCGGCCGCGGGGGCGCTGGCCAGGGTGGAATCCTCGGATTCAACGGCGATAGCGGCCGTGGTGGCGGCTTCGGCCCGGGCGCCGTGGTTCATGGCGTCGATCGCCACCACCGCACGCGCCGCGCCGACGGCCGAAAGGACCCCTGCGAGCGCCATGATCGCTATTCTTAGCATTCGTGACCCGTCCGAACGGGCCGTTTCTGGCCCCCGGACAGGGTTTTACGCCCCAGGCGGTTTTTAACCGGTGAATCCCTCGTCGGTTTTTTTCCGGACCCGCAAATCGGCCAAGATCGCCTCCCGCTCGTCGTCGGAATAGATCCGCCAGCGCTCGATTTCCTCCAGGGTGCGGTAGCAGCCCAGGCAAAGCCCGCTCTTGGGATTCATCACGCAGACCAGCACGCAGGGCGACAGGATCGGCTTATACGGCCGGGGCGGGATGGAGCGGTCCATGCGGTCCAGGGTGTCGCGGCGGACGCTCCTGGGCAAGGCGGATTTGCCCCGGACGCCGCCGGGGGTTAAGCGGACGGCATGAGCCAACGCCCGTTCGACGACATCCTCAGCCTGCTCGCCGACCTGCCGGGCCCCGACGCGGGGGCGGAGGAGTCCGCGCGGGCCGTGGTGGGGCCGGGCATGGGGCGTCTGGCGGATATCGCCGGCTGGACTGCGGCCTGGAGCGGGCGGCCCATCCCACAGGTCAACCGGCCCATACTGGCGCTCTACGCCGGGGCGCACGCGGCCATGTCGCCCCATGGCGGGGCCGAGCGCGAGCGGCTGGAGCTGGTCGCCGCCGGCGGGGCCGAGGTCAGCCGCCTGGCGGCCGGGCAGGGGGCGGGGCTGGAGGCCTTCGACCTGGCCATCGACCGTCCGGTGCCCAACATCCTGGAAGGCCCGGCCCTGGGCGAGCGCGAATGCGCCGCCACCATCGCCTTCGGAATGGAAGTCATGGCCAAACAGCCCGACCTGCTGATCGTCGGCTCCATCGGCGCCGGGGCGGCGCTGTCCGGGGCGGCCATCGCCATCGCCCTGGACCGCGCCGACGCGGCGGGGCTGGACCCCCGCGCCCTGCACGCCGCCACCCGCGTGCGCGGCGAGGGATCGCCGCTGGAGCTGCTGCGCCAGTTGGGCGGCCGCGAGGCCTCGGCGGCCCTGGGCGTCATCGTCGCGGCGCGGGTGCAACGCACGCCGGTACTGCTGGACGGCCCGGCCGCCCTGGCGGCGGCGGCGGTGCTCGACGCCCTGGTCCCCGGCTCGGTCAGCCACTGCCGCGCGGCGGACTTCGATCCCTTCGGCCTGGCGGCCTGTCTCGACGCCCCGCCCCTGACCGACGTGCGTATCGCCAACGGTGAGGGCGCGGTGGGAATGCTGGCGCTCGGCCTGGTGCGCGCCGCCTGCAGCCTGGCGGCGCCGCAATGAACTTCGTCCCCTCGCCCAATTTCGACAACCGCACCTCCCCGCCGGACATGATCGTGCTGCACTACACCGGCATGCGGACCGGCAAGGCGGCGCTGGACCGGCTGGTCGACCCGGCGGCGAAGGTCAGCGCCCATTACCTGGTGGAAGAGGATGGCGAGGTGTTCGCTCTCGTCCCCGAGGAGCGCCGCGCCTGGCATGCGGGCGCAGCGTTCTGGAAGGGCCGCACCGACATCAACGCCGCCTCGATCGGCATAGAGATCGTCAATCCTGGCCACGAGTTCGGCTACCGTCCGTTCCCCGACGCGCAGATCGAAGCCGTGATCGGCCTGCTGGACGACATCCGCAGCCGCTGGACGGTGCCGGAGGGCTTCATCCTCGCCCACTCCGACGTGGCGCCGGCTCGTAAGGAAGATCCGGGCGAGCTTTTTCCGTGGAAGCGGCTGGCCGCGGAGGGCCATGGCCTGTGGGCTGAACCCACCGGCGCCCCGGGCGCGCCCCTGACCATCGGCGACGAAGGGGCGGGAGTGTTCGCCATGCAGGCCGGTTTCACGCGCCTGGGCTACGACTGCCCGCCCAGCGGCAAGTTCGACGAGGATACGGCGACGGTGGTCCGCGCCTTCCAGCGCCATTGGCTGCAAACCCGCGTTGACGGCGTGGTCTGCGGCGACACGCGCGCGCGGCTGGTGGCCTTGCTGCGCCTGGCCTAGTCCTCGACGATCAAGGTGTGCTTGCCGGTGTCGCGCATGGCGATGGCGACAATGAAGGCCACGGCCTGCACCACGGTCAGGAAGATGAAAAAGCCCGGCTCATTGCCCTGCTGCTTGAACCACAGGGCGGCGGCCTCGGCGTTGCCGGCGAAGACGGCCTGGGTCAGGGCGTAGGGCAGGGCGACGCCCAGCGCCCGCACATGGGCGGGGAACAGCTCGGCCTTGATCAGGCCGCTGATGGCGGTCATCCCCGACAGGGCGAACAGGGGAAGCAGGCAGATCGCAATCGCCTCTAGATTGGTCGTCGCCTGCATGACGCCGAGATAGGCCGGGTAGGCGGAAAGCGCGCACAGGCCGAAGCTGGCGATCAGCATCGGCCGGCGGCCCAGCCGGTCCGACATCCATCCCGCGAAGGGGTGGATGATCATGAAGACGACCAGCACCACCATCATGATCCGGGAGGCGTCGTCGCGGCTGAAGCCGTCGCCCGCCGGTCCCGAAGCGCTGTTGATCAGGAACTTCTGCATGTAGGTGGTGAAAACGTAGAAAAACGACCCGGACGCCGCCGTGAGCGCCACGATGATCAAGGTCTCCTTCGGGTATTTGGTGAACAGCAGCATGGTTTTGCCGCGCTCTTTCACCGTGGCGACGGAGGCGTAGGCGGCGGTTTCGTGCATGCCGCGCCGCATCCAGAACACCAGCACGGCCAGCGCCGCGCCGATGAAGAAGGGGATGCGCCAGCCCCAGGCCTGCAAGTCTTCCGGCGTCATCACCGTCTGCAACAGCAGCAGCAAGGAAATCGCCAGCAGCTGGCCCATCACCAGGGTGACGTAGAGGAAACCCGACCAGAACCCGCGATAGCGGCCGCTCGACATCTCGGCGACATAAGTGACCGATGCGCCGTATTCGCCGCCTAGGCTCAGGCCCTGCACGATGCGGGCGATGACCAGCAGGGCGGGGGCGGCGACGCCGATCACCGCATAGCCGGGCGCGAGGCCGATGATCAGCGAGCCCAGGCACATCATGGAGACCGAAAGGGTCAGGGCCGCCTTGCGTCCCTTGCGGTCGGCGTAGACCCCCATCAGCCAGGCGCCGGCCGGGCGGGCGACGAAGCCGACGCCGAACACCAGGGCGGCCTGTAGGAATTGGGTCGACTGATCTCCCTTGGGGAAGAAGACCGAGGCGAAATAGATGGTGAAGGCGCTGTAGGCGAACCAGTCGAACCACTCGATCAGGTTGCCGCCCGAGCCACCGACGATGTTCAGAAGGCGCCGACCCGGCGTGATGCCCACAGCTCCAGCGGGCGAAAGGTCGTTCGCGGCGCCCGTTTCGGCCATGAATCCCCCCGGCCTCCGCTGCTGTCCGCTTGTGCGGCTGCTTGACGGCGGCGCCCGCATTAGTCGGAATGACGGCCCTATAATTCAAGGACCAAAATTAGCATGGCTACATGCGCCCAACGCATCGCCGTGGCGCTCCAGCGGCACGGCGTGGAGATCATCTTCGGCCAGAGCCTGCCGTCGGCGCTGATCCTGGCGGCGGAGGACATCGGCATCCGCCAAGTGGTCTATCGCACCGAGAACGCCGGCGGCGCCATGGCGGACGGCTATGCCCGCACGAGCGGCAGGATCGGCGTGGTCGCGGCGCAGAACGGACCGGCGGCGACCTTGCTGGTCCCGCCGCTGGCGGAAGCGTTGAAGGCGAGCATCCCGATCCTGGCCCTGGTGCAGGAGGTCAACCGCGGCGACGTCGACCGCAACGCCTTTCAGGAATTCGACCACCTGGGCCTGTTCGCCCCCTGCGCCAAGTTCGTGCGGCGGGTCAGCGACGCGAAACGCATCGACGACTATGTCGACATGGCGGTCGTCGCCGCCACCAGCGGCCGGCCCGGCCCCGCCGTGCTGCTATTCCCGATGGACCTGCTGAACGAGATGGTGGAGGGCGAACCGTCGCGCGTGGCCAGCCATGGCCGCTGGCCGCTCGATCCCACGGTGGCCGACCCGGCGCGCATAGCGCAGGCGGCGAAACTTCTGGCGGAAGCAAAGGCGCCGCTGGTCATCGCCGGCGGCGGGGTGCACGCGTCCGGCGCCGCCGATGCGCTGGCGAACCTGCAGGGGGCGGCGCATCTGCCGGTGGCCTACACCATGATGGGCAAGGGCGCCGTCAGCGACGGCCATCCGCTCACCGTCGGATTGATCGGCAACGCCATGGGCGCTCGCTCGCTGGGCGAACAGACGCGGCCCGTCATCGACGAGGCCGACGTGGTGCTGCTGGTCGGCACGCGCACCAACCAGAACGGCACCGACAGCTGGACGATCTTCAAGGACAGGAAGAAGATCATCCACATCGACATCGACGGCCTGGAGATCGGCCGCAACTTCGAACCCGCCGTGCGGTTGTGCGGGGACGCGCGGCTAACACTCGAAGCGCTGCACGCGGAGATGAACAAGCTCGATCTGTCCGCGCGCGCGAAGGCGCGCGACGGCATCGCCAAAGGTGTCGCCACGGCGAAAACGGCGCGGGCGAAGCGGGTGGAGACGGTGCTGCGGCCGCAAGGCCCGCTGTTGCGGCCCGAACAGATCATGGCGCAGTTGCAACCATACCTGCGCGACACCGACATCGTCGTCGCCGACGCCAGCTATGCGTCGGTGTGGATCAACAGCTATCTGGAAAGCTTGAGAGCGGGTCAGCGCTTTCTAGCCCCGCGCGGCATCGCCGGCCTCGGCTGGGGCTATCCGATGGCCCTGGGCGCCAAGCTGGCGTCACCAGCATCGCGCGTGATCTGTATCGCCGGCGACGGTGGGTTCGGCCATTGCTGGTCGGAGCTGGAAACGGCGGCGCGGATGCATATTCCGGTGACCCTGGTGGTGCTGAACAACGCCGTGCTCGGCTTCCAAAAGGACGCCGAACTGGTGCGGTTCGGCCGCTATTCCAGCGCCTGCACGTTCGCGCCGGTCGATCATGCCATGGTGGCGCGCGCCTGCGGCGTGGAAGGCCGCCGCATCACCGGCCTCGCCGACCTGAGGACCGCGCTGGACGATGCGCTGAGCGGTTCCCAATCGATGCTGCTCGACGTGCTGTGCGACCCGGACGCCTACCCGCCGCTGACCATGTTCGACGGCAAGTTCCCCGACCGCGAGCCGCTGGACGCTTAGGAGACTACTCATGCAGTTTCGCCGCCTCGGCCGCTCGGACCTACGGGTCAGCCCGCTCTGTTTCGGCGGAAATGTTTTCGGCTGGACCGCCGACGAGGCGATGTCGTTCAAGCTGCTCGACCGCTTCGTCGAGGCGGGGATGAATTTCGTCGACACCGCCGACGGCTATTCGCGCTGGGTTCCCGGCAACAAGGGCGGGGAGTCCGAGACCATCATCGGCAATTGGATGAAGTCGCGTGGCGCGCGCAGCAGGCTGGTGGTGGCCACCAAACTGGGCGCCGAGATCATCCCCGGCAGGAAGGGCCTGTCGAAGGCCTATATGCGCGAGGCGGTGGAGGCGTCCCTGCGGCGGCTGGGGACCGACTACATCGACCTCTACCAGTCGCATTTCGACGATCCCGACACACCGTTCGAGGAGACGCTGGAGGGCTATGACGAGCTGATCCGCGCCGGCAAGGTGCGGGCCATCGGCGCCTCGAACCTCAACCCCGAACGTCTCACCGAGGCCCTGGCGGTGAGCGAGCGCACCGGCCTGCCGCGCTACGAGAGCCTGCAGCCGCACTACAATCTGTGTGACCGCGCCGTCTATGAAGACGCGCTGGAGGAAGTGTGTGTCGAGCACGGCCTGGGGGTGATCAACTACTACGCCCTGGCCAGCGGCTTCCTCAGCGGCAAGTACCGCAACGAGGCCGACACCGAGGGGCAGGCGCGGGGGACGCGGGTGGCGAAGTACCTCAATCCGCGCGGCATGCGCATCCTCGCCGCCCTGGACGCGGTGGCCGCCGCCCATGCCGCCAACCCGGCCCAGGTCGCCCTGGCCTGGCTGATCGCCCGGCCCAGCATCACCGCTCCGATCGCCAGCGCCACGCGGCTGGATCAGCTGGAAGACCTGATCGCCTCGGCCTTCCTGACGCTCTCAAGCGACGACATCGCGCAACTGGACGCCGCCAGCGCCGCTTGACCTTCGCGGCCGTATCGCCATCTATGCGCGCGGACCAGACGGTTGGACGGTCGCGGCCTTCGCGAGAGGGTCGAGGAAAGTCCGGGCTCCACGGAGACAAGGCGGCGGGCAACACCCGCCGGGAGCGATCCCAGGGATAGCGCCACAGAAAGCAAACCTCCTCC
>CANJOB010000038.1 GCA_947475655.1 Caulobacterales bacterium
GCGGTGGCCGCACCGAAAAGAAGATCGAACCGTCCGGGCTGGCGGCCACCGCGCCGCCGAGTTCGCCATAACGAGCCGGGTCGTTGGCGATGGCGTGGAACTGGGGCGAGCCCATCAGGTCGAGGTCGATCAGCCATACCGAGCGGCCGGCGCGGCGGGCGGCGAACCTGCCGAATTCACGGGCGACGACGGACGTCCCCTCCCCGCCGCGAGCGGCGACGAATTGGACCAGCCGGGCGCGACCCGGCGTCGGCGCGCCAAGCGATCCCCACAGCTCCGCCATTTCGGCGTTCAGATCCAGCATCGGACTCGAATCGCGCCTGCGCTCAAACGCCGACGATACCGTCAACTCGCCCCCCAGGCGAACCTTTGCCTTGCCCTGCGACTCCACGGCCGCCGGCGCAGCGCTAATACTTCACTCCCGCCGTCGCCAACACCGGCAATTCCAGCGTCAGGGCGGCCGATTCGGGGGTGTGCAGACCGGGACGCAGGAACATGCGGATCAGGCCGGCGCACAGGGCGGTAAAGCCGGCGAACAGCAGGGCCAGCATCAGCACTGGCCGGCGCAGGCTCTTGCCGGTGGGGGAAACCACCGCCCGCTGCACCACGCGGATGTTGTCGTTGCTCTCGCCGGCGATCTGGCGCGAGGCCTCGTCCTGCTGCTCGCGCACGGTGAAGTCGCGTACGCTGGACTGCAGCACGTCGCGGTCCCGGCTCAGCGCGATGAACTCCGGCTCAAGCTTGGCCAGTTCCTGCAGGCGCTGGTTCACCTGGGTCGCCTGTTCGCGGTAGGCGCGCGCCTGTTGCTGCAGGGCGGCGACCTCGGCGGCGAGATCGTTGCGGGTCGACTGCAGGGTCTGGAAGATCGGATTGAGGCCGGTGCGAGAGGCGCCGGGCGAATTGGTGCGGCCGGCGTCGACGGCGGCTTGAAGCTGCGCCAGCTGGGCCTCGATGTCCTTCACGGGCTGGGCGTCGGGCTTGTAGCGGCCCAGCAGGTTCTCGCGCTCGAGCTTCAGCGCCGCCAGCTTGTCGGTGGCCGTTGTCGAAGCGTCGCGGTAGAGGCCCACCTCCGGCGCGGTCGCGGCCAGCTGGCTCTGAATGCTGGCCAGGCGCGCGGTGCGGTCCTGCAGCTGGGCCTCGGCGGCGTAACGTTGGGTCTCCACCTGGCTCTGCACCTGGAACAGGGCGGCCTTCTCGGCGGCGAAGTCGCCGATGCCGTTGGCGGTGAGGAAGTCCTGATAGGCTTGGTCGGCCTCGGTCAGACGGGTCTCGAACAGGCCGCGCTGGCGTTGCAGCACCGTGTCGTCGGGCTCGATCAGCAGGCCGCGGCGATAGACCATGTATTCCTCGAGCAGCACGTTCAGCACCCGCACGGCGGTGTCCGGCTTCTCGTCCTTGTAGGACAGGCGGATGATCGAATTGCCAGGGGCGGTCTCGACGCCCAGGTTCTTGCCCATGGACTCGCGCGCCTTGGCCAGCACCACCGGCCGCGCGCCCGGGGCGGCGGCGGCGTACTGCTTGGCCAGTTCCGGAAACACGAACGGCAGGCCCAACCGCCGAATCACGCGGTCGCGCAGCTCGCCGCTCTGCAGGATCTCGGCCTCGGACTGGATCACCTGATTCATGTCCGGCACGGCCCCGGCCCCGGCGTCGCCGGTGCGGGGCTGGTAGACGTATTCCTGGCCCAGACGCACGAACAGGCTGGAGGTGGCGGTGTAGGTCTTCTTCATCGCCAGGGCGGCGGCGAAGCCCAGGCCCAGGACGAGCAGGAACACCACGATCATCAGCGGCAGTTCACGCCACAGCAGGGTGATGAAGTCCGTCGGCGCATAGCGCGCCCGCACCACGCGCGTGGTCACCCGCTGCGGGGGATCGTGGTCAATACTGGTCCAGGTCGTGGTCATGCTTCCGCACGCGAATCCCAAGAACGGCTTTTGCCGCTGCCCTGAGGACCCTGGGCGGAGGCTGTTAATGTTTGGTTACCCATTTTCCTTAAGGTTGTGGTCATGGTTCGAATGCGTCGACATGCATGGCTTGCGGCCGCCGGGGCGGTGCTCCTCACCGGGTGCAACTCGATCCGCGACCACAATCCGAACGGTGGCGCAGACGCCTACGGCGGCCTGCCGCTGGCCGGTTCATCCCGTATTCGCATGCCCAGGGTGAATCTCCCGTATCTGAACAACGGGGAAATCATGCCCCTGCCTGGCCCCGGCGTGGCGAGGTCGAACTTCAGCGACATCGGCTACGCCAACTGGAGCGAGAACGAACCGGACTACCGGCTCTATCCCGGCGATGAACTGGAAGTGACCGTGCCCTCGGCGCCGGAACTATCGAAAACCCTGACCGTGCAGCCCGACGGGCGGGTCAGCCTGCCGCTGCTGCAGCCGATCATGGCCGCCGACCGCAGCCTACCCGACCTGCAACAGACCCTGACCCAGGCCTATTCGGGCCAGCTGCTGCGCCCGTCGGTGAACCTGGCCTTGAAGAGCACCACGCCGCTGAAGGTCTATGTCGGCGGCGAGGTCAATAATCCGGGCATCTACGACATGGCCGGCGACGGCGACGCCCTGCGCGCCATCTTCCAGGCCGGCGGCTTCAAGGGCACCGGCAACCGCACCCAGGTGGCGATCATCCGCCGCGGGCCGGACGGCATTCCGATGATGCGCGCCGCCGACCTGAGCGGCGGCCTGCGCGGCCACGGCGATTCGCGGCCGATGGACCTGGTGCCGCTGCGCCGCTTCGACATCGTCTATGTGCCGCGCACGGCGGCGGCCGAGGCCAGCCAGTGGGTGCAGACCTATTTCCGCGACCTATCGCCGATCCAGCTCGGCTTCAGCTACGCCCTGCCGATCAACTAAGGACGGCCGGCGGTTGGCGCTGACCGCGCCGCGCTTTCAAGAAAAATGGAGTTCGGCGAGAGCCTGGGAATCAGCCCTGGGCGAGCCACTCGCGGGCCTGGCGCTGGGCCTCGGCCACCTCGGCCGCGTCCATCTCCTGGCTGACTTCCTTGCGGTAGGCCTTGGCCTCGACCGAGCCGCGCATGGCCGCCAGGTTGAACAGCATGTGCGCCGAAACATAGTCCAGCGGGGCGCCGCCCTGGCCTGTGGAATAGAGCATGCCCATACGGAACAGCTCATCGCCGGTGGAACCCGGCTGCGGTAGCGGCATGATCGCCGGAACTTCAGTCTCCACGTCCGTAGACATGAGTTTTATTCCCCATCCAACCTCTCCGCCGTTCTGGCGGAAGAGCCGATCGGACCAGAAAAAGCCCATGGGACTGAACATAGGGTTAAGCGCGGCTACTGGATGAATTCACACGCCAACTTGTCGCAGGCCGTCCAACCTCGTTCGGCGGGATTCCGGGCCTTTCGCGTAGCATTTCACCTGACAGAGCCGTTCAGGCCGGGTTCAGGCGGGCTTTTGTAAACCTTGAGCCACCGTCAAGGCGGGCTTCCCCTTAGTCCGCCAATTCTTGAGACCATGGAGGCCTTCGCCATGAAACGCCTTATTCTGACCCTCGCCGCCATCGCGTCCGTCGCCGGCCCGATGGCCGTGGCCACCGAAGCGGCCGCCCAGCCCCGTTACGATCGCTATCAACGCTACGACGGCTATCGCGGCGACCGCGGCTACAATCGCGGCGGCTACTATAACGGCGGTTACCGCTACGCCCCGCCCCGCGCCTACTACGGCGGGCGGCCCGGCTACGGCTGGCGCCGCGGCGGCTACCTGCCGCCCAGCTACAGCGGCTATTATATCAGCGACTATGGCCGCTACGGCCTGCGCCCGCCGCCGCGCGGATACCGCTGGCACCGGGTGGGCGACGATTATCTGCTCGCGGCCATCGCCAGCGGCCTGATTTTCGACATCGTCACCCGATAGACAAACCCCAACCTGGGCCTGACGCCAGCAGGACCAGCCGCGCGCCCGGAGCCTCGCTTCGGGGGCGCTCTCCTGCCTACAGCCCGAGCTTGCTCTTGAGCATGCCGTTGATGACGCCGGGGTTGGCCTTACCGCCGGTTTCCTTCATCACTTGGCCGACAAACCAGCCGATGGCCTGGGGCTTTTCCTTCACCGAAGCGGCCTGGCCCGGATTGTCGGCGATCAACTTGTCGATGATCGCCTCCAACGCCCCGGTGTCGTTGACCTGCACCAGGCCGTGCTTCTCGACGATGGCCTTCGGCGCGCCCTCGCCGGCGGTCATACGCTCGAACACCTCCTTGGCGATCTTGGACGAGATGGTCCCGTCTTCGATCAGGCCCAGGTATTCGCTCAAAGCGCCCGCATCGATGTGCGCCACGCCGTTGGCGGTGACGTCCGCGCCGGTGGCGTTGGCGAAGGTCATCAGCGACTGGGTGATGGTGTTGGCGGTCAGTTTCGGATCGTGTTTGGCGGCCAGGACATCGAACAGGTCGGCGCGCGCCGCCTCCGCCACCAGCACTCCGGCGTCGTAGGACGTGAGGCCATACTGCTTGATCAGCCGCGCCTTCTTCTCGTCGGGCAGTTCCGGCAGATCGGCCTTGAGCGATTCCACCCAGGCGGCGTCCAACTCCAGCGGCAGCAAGTCGGGATCGGGGAAGTAGCGGTAGTCGTGCGCCTCTTCCTTGCTGCGCATCGAACGCGTCTCGCCGAGCGTCGGGTCGAACAGGCGCGTCTCCTGATCGATCTTGCCGCCGTCCTCCAGAATCCCCACCTGGCGGCGCGCCTCGTAGTCGATGGCCTCGCGGATGTAGCGGTAGGAATTGACGTTCTTGATCTCGCAGCGCGTGCCGAGTTCTTTGAAGTCGCCGCTAGCGCGGAACTTCTCATAGGCACCGGGGCGGCAGACCGAGACGTTGACGTCGGCGCGCAGATTGCCCTTCTCCATGTCGCCGTCGCACGATCCGAGATAGATTAGGATCGAGCGCAGCTTCTTGACGTAGTTCGACGCCTCTTCCGGCGTGCGCATGTCCGGCTTGGAGACAATCTCCATCAGGGCGGTGCCGGAGCGGTTCAGGTCCACGTAGGTTGAGTGCGGGTCCATGTCGTGGATCGACTTGCCGGCGTCCTGCTCCAGGTGCAGGCGCTCGATGCGCACGGTGAAGGTCGAACCGTCATCGCGCTCCACCTCGACCTGGCCTTCGCCGACGATCGGAAACTCAAACTGGCTGATCTGATAGCCGGACGGCAAGTCGGGGTAGAAGTAGTTCTTCCGGTCGAAACGCGATTTCAGGTTGATCTGCGCCTTCAGCCCCAGGCCCGTGCGCACCGCCTGCTCGACGCAGTGTTTGTTCAGGACCGGCAGCATGCCGGGCATGGCGGCATCGACCAGCGATACCTGCTCGTTCGGCCCAGCGCCGAACCCGACCGCGGCGCCGGAGAACAGCTTGGCGCGCGAGTTCACCTGGGCGTGGACCTCCAGCCCGAGGACGATTTCCCACTGGCCTGTGCGGCCTTCGATCAGCTTGGCTTGGCTTGTCATGGCGCCTTTCTAGCGCCACGCCGTTTTCGCCGCGAGCCCTGGCAGGCAGGAATCGAACCGCCGGATTTCATGGAACTTTTTGCAAAGTCAATTCGGCCGGAATGCGCCTCGATTGAGGCGAACAGCCGAGTTTTTAGAGTTGTCTTACAGCAACGTTTCAGTCGATCAACTTCTCGGAACCGTGATCTGCGCACCGCATTACCCTTTGGAACCTTCGCTTGATTTTTCCAAGGAGACAGCAATGTCCGCCACCACTCGTAAGACCGCTATGAAGAATTCGACGGCGCCCGTGGCGACCGACTTCGACTTGGACCATATCCCCTCCACAGGAGCGCAGGACGGAACCGGCGGATCGCCGATGTTCGCCAGCAGCGCCTACTACCAGCGCATGCAGGGCCAAGAATCGAGCCGCGTCCCCCTGATCGCCGGCGGCGTCGCCTCGGTAGCCGTATTGGCCCTGATCGCCGGTACGATGTTCCTGGGCCAACCTTCGAGTGAGGTCGCGGCGCCGGAGCAGACCGCCTCCATCTCCCCAGTTCCGATCTTCCCGCCGGCGGCGACGCCGGACGCGCAGCTGATCGCCCCGGCCCCGGCGCCCGTGGTGCGCCAGCAGGCCTCCCTAGCCCCGCGCCGCGCCTCACCCCTGCCGGCGACGACGCCGGCAGACGCGGCTGACGCCTCCAACAGCGCCGCCGACGCCAGCGCGACCGCGCCCGCGGTCCCGACGGTCGAGCCTGTGGTTCCTGAGAACTTCGCCGCCACCGACGCGGCGGCCGCCGCGTCCTCGTCTGCGCCGATCTTGGCCGATGAGGACGCCGTCGCCAACGGCGTCGAATAAACCCCAGCATCTGGATGATCGGGCCGCGGGCGCATGCCGTCCGCGGCCTTTTCCATGCGGCGCGCTTGCCAGCGACGTAAGCGCAGGCTCAAACGTTCCGAACGCCGCCTCGCCACGGAACATCACATGCAAGACGATGAGCTATGGCGGGAGGTGATCGCCCGGCTGCAAACCGGAGCGGTCGCCGAGGCGCTGGCGCTCTTTGCGCCGACGCTCAGGAGCGGTGTCGCGCCAGCCAAGGCCTGCAAGATGCTCGGCGACGGGCTGATGGCGCGGCGCAGGCATGTCGAGGCCCTGGCCTGCTATCGCGAAGCTCTTCGTCTGGAGCCGAACTATTGGGAAGCGCACGCCAACATCGCCATGGCGTACAAGAAGGCCGGCGACCTGGCGATGTTCGATCGATCCTTGCGTAAGGCGATCGAGCTCAACCCCTCGATGCCGGAATCCCGGAAGTATCTGGGAGAAGTCTGCTTCCTGCGCGGGCGGTTCGAGGAATCGATCGCCCACTACGACCTGGCCCTTGCGGAAAAGCCGGGCGACCGCCTGCTGCTCTACCAGCGGGAAAAGTCCCGCATCGCTCGCGACAGCCTGCAGGACGACCCGGCGACCGTGTTCGCGAACATTTACGCCCACCACGCCTGGGGAAACATAGGTGGCGGCAGGACTGTGCCGTTCTATTCCGGCGACGGTTCGCGCCGCCGCGAAGAGGTGGAGCCCTACGTCGACGCCGTGAAGGGGTTTCTGTCGTCCTTCGCCGCCAGGCCGTCGGCGGTCGACGTCGGCTGCGGCGACTTCACCATCGGAAAACGGATCTGCGGTTCGTGCGGTTCTTACACAGCGGTCGATGTGGTCGAGGCATTGATCGCCCATAACGCCGAGGCCTTCCAGGCCAGCGGCGCGGCCTTCCGCACGCTCGACGTCACGCGCGAGCCGCCGCCGCAATGCGAGGTGCTGTTCATCCGCGAGGTTCCAGCACCTGTCCAATGCCCAGATCGCCAGGGCCCTGGCCAATATCGCCGGCCGCTACAGGTACCTTATCTTCACCGAGGAGGTCCCGAAGGGCGACTTCACGCCGAATCTCGACAAGCCGAGCGGCGAGAACATCCGGCTGAACTTCAACCACAGCGGCGTGGTGCTCACCGCCGCCCCCTTCAACCTGGCGTGCGCCAGCGAGGAGACGCTCTGCACGATCGAACGCGCCGACTCCCTGGTCGTCACTCGCATCTATCGCCCGGCGTGAGGCCGGGGCGCTACCACCAGGGTTTCGGACGCGCCTTCAGGTCAGCGGCCTTCTCCATCACCGAGGCCAGCGAAAACAGCGTCCCCTCGTCCAACGGCTTGCCGATCAGCTGCAGCCCGAGCGGCAGGCCTTCGCTGGAGAGGCCGGCGGGCAGCGACAGGCCAGGCAGGCCGGCCAGGTTCACCGTCACCGTGAAGACGTCATTCAGGTACATGGCGACGGGGTCGGAGGCGTTTTCCCCTAAGCCGAAGGCCGCGCTCGGGGCGGTGGGAGTCAGAATCGCGTCGCAGCGCGTCCAGGCGTCGTCGAAGTCGTTGGAGATGCGGCGGCGGACCTTCAGGGCTTTGAGATAATAGGCGTCGTAGTAGCCGGCCGACAGCACATAGGTGCCGATCAGGATGCGCCGTTTGACCTCCTCGCCAAAACCGCTGGCGCGGGTGTTCTCGTAGGTCTCGGTCAGGTTCGAGCCGGCCTCGCGCAGACCGAAACGCATGCCGTCGTAGCGGGCCAGGTTCGACGAGGCCTCGGCGGGGGCGACGATATAGTAGGCCGGCAGGGCGTATTTGGTGTGCGGCAGGCTGATCTCCACCACCTCGCAGCCGGCGCTTTTCAGCCATGCGATGCCCTGGCTCCACAGGGTTTCGATCTCGGCCGGCATGCCGTCGACGCGGTATTCCTTCGGCACTCCGATGCGCAGGCCCTTGACCGACTTGCCGGCGAAGGACGCGAAGTCCGGAACGGCCACGTCGAGGCTGGTGGAGTCTTTCGCATCGTGGCCACACATGGATGTCAGCATCAGCGCCGCGTCCTCGACGGTGCGGGCGATCGGCCCGGCCTGGTCAAGCGAACTGGCGAAGGCGACCACGCCCCAGCGCGAGCAACGGCCATAGGTCGGCTTGATCCCCACCGTGCCGGTGAAAGCCGCCGGCTGGCGGATCGAGCCGCCGGTGTCGGTGGCGGTGGCGGCCAGGCAAAGGCCCGCGGCCACGGCGGCGGCCGAGCCGCCCGATGAGCCGCCGGGGGTGAGCTTGCGGTCGGAGCCGTTCGCCCGCCACGGATTGATCACCGGCCCGAAGGCGGAGGACTCGTTGGACGAGCCCATGGCGAATTCGTCCAGGTTCAGCTTGCCCAGCATCACCGCCCCGGCTTCCCACAGGTTGGCGGTGACGGTGGATTCGTACGGTGGGACGAAATTTCCCAGGATCTTGGAGGCGGCGGTGGTGCGCACGCCTTCGGTGCAGAACAGATCCTTGATCCCCAGCGGCGCGCCGTCCAGGGCGCCGGCATCGCCCGAGCCGCGGCGGGCGTCGGACGCCGCGGCCATGGCCAGGGCCTCGTCCGGGGTCTCCAGCACAAAGGCGTTGAGCGCGCGGGCGCCTTCCATGGCGGCCAGGTGCGCCTTGGTCAGCTCGACCGAGGAGAAGTCCTTGGCGGCCAGGCCGTCGAGGGCGGCTTTCAGCGTCAGGTCGGTGAGGGCGCTCATTCCACCACCTTCGGCACCACGAAGAAGCCGGCGTCGGCCTTGGGGGCGTTGGCGAGAATCTTGGCCGCGTCGCCGCCGTCGGTGACCACATCGTCGCGCAGCGGCAGGCCCTGGGCCACCACCGAGGTCATGGGCTCGACCCCGTCGGTGTCGACCTCGGCCAGCTGTTCGATCCACTGCATGATGCCGTTCAGCTTCTCGGCCAGCGCCGGCAGAGCCTCCTTAGGCTCGGCGATACGCGAGAGGCGCGCGACCTTGGCGACAGTGGCGACGTCGATGGCCATGGGGTCTCCTGAAGAATTCAGCCCCAGCGGTTAGCTCCCCAGGCGCCAAGGGGCAAGATGCGGAGTGTGGGCAAGATGCGCTATGGGATGGCCATGCCCGTGCTGCCCTTAGAGGATTTCGCCGCCGCCCTGCCCCGCCAGGGCGCCCTGGCCGGGCTGGACCTGGGCGAGAAGACCATCGGCATCGCCGTCAGCGACGCCCTGCGCATGGTCGGCAGTCCGCTGGAGACCCTGCGGCGGACCAAGTTCACCGCCGACCTGGAGGCCCTGTTCCAGATCATGGACGCGCGGGCCATCGGCGCCCTGGTGGTCGGCCTGCCGCTGAACATGGACGGGACCGAGGGGCCCCGCTGCCAGTCTAACCGGGCCTTCGCCCGCAACCTGCTGGCCCGCCGCGACCTGCCGCTGCTGTTCTGGGACGAGCGCCTTTCCACCGCCGCCGTCACCCGCATGATGATCGACGAGCACGACCTGACCCGCAAGCGCCAGGCCCTGGCGGTGGACAAGCTGGCGGCCGCCTGGATCCTGCAAGGGGCGCTGGAACGGCTGCGCACGCTTGGCTTAAGCGGGCAACCGCTCTAAGAGGGCGGCTTATGGCGAAGATTCCAGGTTCCGCGAGCGATCTCGACGATCTGCGCGGGCGGATTTTTCCCTTTCCCCATCGCCATTTCCTGTCCGCCGCCGACCTGAACACGGCGCAGGCGACGGCGCTGCTCGACCTGGCCGATGGGTTCGTGGGCCTCAAGACGGGGGACTTCCTGGCCGGCCGCACCCTGATGAACCTGTTCTTCGAGAACTCGACCCGCACCCAGGCCAGTTTCGAACTGGCCGGCAAGCGGCTGGGCGCCGACGTGATCAACATGAGCGCCCGCGACAGCTCCATGGCCAAGGGCGAGACCCTGATCGATACCGCCGTGACGCTGAACGCCATGCGGCCGGACCTGCTGGTGGTGCGCCACGCCGCCTCCGGCGCTGCGGCGCTCCTTTCACAAAAGGTGGGCTGTAGTGTCATCAACGCCGGCGACGGACGCCATGAGCACCCGACCCAGGCCGTGCTCGACGCCCTGTCGATCCGCCGCGCCTTTGGCCGCGTCGCCGGCCTGACCGTGGCCATCTGCGGCGACGTGCAGCACTCGCGGGTGGCCCGCTCCAACGTCGCCCTGCTCAACACGCTCGGGGCCAATGTGCGCTTGGTTGGGCCGCCGACCCTGATCCCCTCGGGCGCCGAGCGCTGGGGCGCTGAGGTCCACTACGACATGGCTTCGGGCCTAGCCGGCGCCGACGTGGTGATGATGCTGCGCCTGCAGCTGGAGCGGATGACCGGGGCCCTGGTCCCCTCGGCGCGCGAATATTTCCGCTTCCATGGCCTCGACCGCGAAAAATTCGCCGTCGCCGCGCCGGGGGCGAAGCTGATGCATCCCGGGCCGATGAACCGCGGGGTGGAGATCGATTCCGACCTGGCCGACGACCCCACGGTCAGTCTGATCCGCGACCAGGTCGAGATGGGCGTGGCCGTGCGCATGGCCGTGCTGGCCTGCCTGGCCGCGCGGCTGGAGGCGTAAGGAATGAGCGCCCGCCCCCTCGCCCTGACCAACGCCCGGCTGGTCGATCCCGCCAGCGGCTATGACGGCCCGGGCGCCCTGCTGGTGCGTGACGGCCTGATCGCCGAGGTCAGCCAGGGCGCCGCCGCCGCACCCTCAGCCGACATCGAGGTCATCGACTGCCAGGGGGCCATGCTGGCGCCCGGCCTGATCGACCTGCGGGTCAAGACCGGCGAGCCCGGATCGGAAACCAAGGAGACGTTGCAGTCGGCCGCACGAGCCGCCGCAGCCGGGGGGGTGACCAGCTTCGTGGTCCAGCCGGATACCGATCCGGTGGTGGACGACCCCTCGGTGGCCGACTTCATCCTGCGCCGCGCCCGCGACATCGGCCAGGCCCGCATCTATCCCGCCGGGGCGGTGACCAAGCGCCTGGGCGGCGAGCAGATGGCCGAGATCGGCCTTATGCGCGAGGCCGGTTGCGTCTATTTCACCGACGTCGACCGGCCGATCGTCGATTCCCGCGTGCTGATGCGGGCGCTGCAATACGCCTCGGGCTTCGGGGCCTGGATCGCTCACCGGCCCGCCGACCCGTGGCTGACCAAGGGCGCCGCCGCCACCGGAGGGGAGTTCGCCGCCCGCCTGGGCCTTCCCGCCTCGCCGTCGGCGGCGGAATGGATCGGGCTGGAGCGCGACCTGGCCCTGGCCGAGATCACAGGCGGACGGCTGCTGGTCGACCAGGTCAGCACCGGTGGGGCGCTGCAGGCGCTGGAGCGGGCAAAGAAGCGCGGCGTTGCCGTCGCCGCCACCGCCTCCATCAATCACCTGAGCTTCAACGAACTGGATATTGGCGACTACCGCACCTTCGCCAAGCTCGACCCGCCGCTGCGGGCAGAGGCTGACCGCCAGGCCTTGATCGACGGCCTGGCCTCCGGCTTGGTCGACATCGTCGTCTCCGCCCACGCTCCCGCCCCGGCGGAGGACAAGCGCCGGCCGTTTGAGGAGGCCGCCCCGGGAGCGGTGGGGCTTGAAATCCTGCTCAGCGCCCTGCTGACCCTGCACCACCAGGACGGCCTGCCCTTGCTGGACCTGCTGCGGGCGGTGACCCTGGCCCCGGCGCGGTTGATCGGCCTCGAGGCCGGGCGCCTGACCAAGGGCGCGCCGGCCGACCTGGTGGTCTGCGACATCGGCGCCCCGTTGCAGATCGACGCCGACAAACTGGTGTCGCGCTCGAAGAACTCGCCCTTCGACGGTCGCAGGCTGCAGGGGGTGGTCCGGCGCACCCTGGTGGGCGGCCAGACGGTCTATTCCGCCGACTGAGACTCTTTCGCCGGATCGGGAATGATCGGCTGAGGGACGACCTTGGCATGGTTGGCGGTGCGGATGGCAGCGTGCTCATCGTCATATAGAAACGGCACGAACGCGTAACGTATTCCTGATGTTACCGGTGTTGCCTCATGTAATATGGAACAGTTGAAGACGGTCGCCCCGCCCGGCGGCGGCTTGTAGGTGGTGTGGCCGAATTCCGGAAACCGCAGTTCACCGCCCTCGTAGTCGCTGTTGAGGTTCAAGGTCACGGCGAACACCCGATGTGCCGTGCCGGCGGTGGTGTTGTCGCGATGGGGATTGAAGAAGCCCCGGTCCTGCCCCTCGTAGCAGGCCACCATGTAGCGTTCGATCCGCGTCGCCTGCCAATGGAACGCCCGCCAGATGGACGGAAGCAGGCGTCGGGCGATCCGGTCACGCGTCAGCTCCCGCAGCGCCTTGTCCTCAATGGCGGCGTCGCGGCGGCGCTTGACCCTGTTGTCGTGCACCCCGACCGTCAATCCGTCCTTTTCGCGCATCACGCCCGAAAGCGTGCCGCCTCTGGCCTCGTAGTAGTCGATCAGCTGCTGGCAGAGCTCCGGCTCGAACACTCTGGGCACGGTCAGCACGGGCGCGAGCCAGGCCGCCGGGCTCCCGGCTTCGGCCTTGAGGCAAGTGTCGAGCGTGTCGAGCAGCACCGGCATCCGCTCGATCGGCTGGATGTCGACCACCCGCAGGGCGCGGTCGAGCAGGTAGGCCCGCGGCTGAAAACCGTTTTCGTCCTCCACGCCGAAGAGGCGGGTGATCGCGTGGTCGTGGTCGTAGAAGTAGCGCAGTCCCGGCGGTGAGGCCTTCAGCCCGCGAAAGGCACGGTCATCCGGATCGGTGCTGACGCCGAAATAGGCGCGGTCTGTATCGTCGAAGCGCTGGCGGCGCGCCATAACCGCCTCTTGGGCGGCCATCGCACGCGGATCGGCCAGGGAGCCGAAGAACGACAGGATGATCCAGCGGCCGGCGACCGTGCTGAAGTAGAAGCGCGGGTTGATGTCGGTCTCGCCATGGAAATCGAGGACATAGTCTCCGACCTCGAGCGAATCTTTGAGCGACATGGTCATTCCTGCAGTTTAGGCGCGTCTCACCGACCGTTCTCATAACGCGCCACGGCATAGTCACAAAGTAGTCTGGTCCCAGCCCTAGGCGTCGGCGGGCTGTTGCGCCTTCGGGACCAGGAACTGGCGGTTCTCCTGCCGGATCTTCGCACCCTCCTCGTCGTAGAAGAACGGCAGGAACGCGAAGCGGGTCCCGCGCGTGACGGGGGTCGCCTCGTGCATCAGGGCGCAGGAAAAGATCACGGCCCCGCCGGTCGGGGGCCGATAGGTGCGCTGGCCGAACTCGGGGAACCGCAGGTCGCCGCCTTCGAACTCTTCCGCGTTCAGGTTGATCGTGCAGGCGAACTGCCGGTGCGCGGTGCCCTTGGTGGTGTTGTCGCGGTGCGGGCGGAAATAGCCGCCCTCCTCGGCATCGTAGCGGGCGACGATATAGCGCTCGATCCGCGTCGCCTCGAACATGAAGGCCTTCCGGCAGCAGGCGCCCGCGGATTTTCGCCAGGATGCGATCACGCAGGTTCTGGTCCTCGATATAGGCGTCCCGCCGCTTCTTGAAGTCGTCCACGACGGGGACGGTCTTGCCGCCGATTTCCCGCATCACCCCCGACACATGCCCGCCGTCGCCTTCATAGACCGCGATCAGTTCGCGGCAGAACGCCGGTTCGAACACCCGAGGCACGATCAGGACCGGTGCGTGCAGGGGCACGCCGGCGTGGCTATCCAGGTCGTCGAAGGCGCGCACCTGGGCGAAGGCGGCGTCGGCCTGATCCAGCGGCGCCGAGAACAGCACACGAAGCGCAGGATCGAGCAGCACCCACTGGCCCTGCGTCTGGCCGTTGCCGTCCACCAGGGCGTAGCTCCTGGCGATGGCGCCGTCGACATCGTGGAATTGGCGCAGGCCGGGCAGCTGGGGCCGTTGCGCGGCGAACTCTTCCTCCTCGCGGATGACGCAGAACACCGTGCGGACCCGATCGTCGAACAGGCGGCGATGCGCCTGCAGCTGCGACAGCGCCCGCTGGCGCGCCTCGCGGTCGGGGGGGAGGAAAAGCAGCAGCACGAACAGGCCGGCGAGGCTGCCGAAGGCGAAGTCCGGCCGCGCGTGGGTTTTGCCGCTGAACCAGGGCGCGGGCGATCCGACTAGAAGCGGCACGGGATGGTCTCAGACAGGCGAAGGTCGGCAGGTAGACGGGGCATGGACATCCTCAAACTGGTCCATGCGCTTACGCGGCGGCGCAGCCTGTAATCCGGCTGCGGCGTTTTAGCTCAGCCGGCGGAGAGGCCGCCCTGCGTCAGACGGCTGAACCGCTGCATCAGGCCGCGCAGGCCTGGGCGGCCGAGTTCGGCCATCAGGGCAAAGGTGCGGCGGCCGTCGCTCCAGTAGCCTGCCTGGACGTTGGCGGTGCGGATCATTTCCGGCTTCTCGGACAGACCGTCAAGGTCGGGTGATTGGCACAGCACCAACTGGCCCTCGGGGCTGGCGTAGACTAGCCCGACCAGCCGCAGTTCGCCCGTGTCGACCAGGCGGGCCCCCGCGAAGGTCAGGCCGGCGCCGCGCAGGTCGGGCACGATCACCGTGCGGCGGATCCAGTCCGACAGCCGGCGAGGCGTGGCCTGGGCGGCGGTCAGTTCGACCTCGTTGTCGGGCGCCGGCTCAACCACCCGGGAATCGGCGGTCTCGAACCCGTAGTAGGCCTCCGGCTCCAGCAGCCGGTCGGAGATTTCCCCCATGCTCCAGCCGAGCACCAAGGCGGTGGCCACCACCCCCAGCCAGCGTCCGGCGGTGAGGGCGCGCAGCCGTCCGCCCAGCCGGCGGGCCAGGGCCTCGGTCGTCGGCGCGCCCGGCCCTTCCAGGGCGTTGGCGGTACGTCGCAGCTGCCGCTTCTGAAGCGCGTAGGCCTTCAGCCGCTCCACGGCCCCGGCGTCGGACTCCAGCGCGCCGAGCAGGCCGTCGGCCTGGTCGGCGTCGAGCCGGTCCAGGGCGGCGCCGATCAGCACCTCGGGGCGGTCATCGCGCGGGACGCCGGTCATCGCCGCGCCCGCCTTGGCGGCGCTTCGGAGGCCTGGGCGGCGGTCGGCGCCGCGCCATCGGTCATCCGCCGCAGCGCCTCGCGGCCCCTGGCCAGCCGTGACATCAGCGTGCCCATCGGAATTCCCAGCACCTTGGAGGCCTCAGCGTAGCTGAGCGACTCCAGCGCCACCAGCGCCACCGCGCGCCGCTGGTCGTCCGGCAGCCGGTCCAGGCAATCGAGGGCCTGGCGCAGTTCCATGTGCACGGCCTGCCCGGCCGGCTGGACCGCGTCACGGTCCATCCGCGCCTCCGCGCGCCGGGCGACGCGGCGGCGGCGCATGCGGCTGACGTGGGCGTTGTGCAAGATGCTGAACAGCCAGACGCGCAGGTCCCGCTCGGGCGAAAATAAGTGCGCGCCGTTCAGGGCGCGGGTCAGGGCTTCCTGCACCAGGTCCTCCGCCTCGTCGCCGTTGCGGGTCAGCACCAGGGCGTAGCGGCGCAGGGCCCGCACATGATCGCTGATCTCGTCCTTCATGCCCTGGGGACTCTCCTTGGCCGGCGTCGCCGCCCCTGAACTATGACGCCGGGCGGCGAGACGATCCTTACAAAACGGGCTAGGGTCGGCCCCTGTGTCACATTTACGCGGGGGCGTGGTGGTTATTCCCTGGTTCTTCGCCGTCAGCATCCTTGGCGGCTACCTGCTCGGCTCGATCCCGTTCGGCGTCATCGCCGCGCGGCTGGGCGGGCTGGGCGATATCCGCAAAGTCGGCTCGGGCAATATCGGCGCGACCAATGTGCTGCGAACCGGCCGCAAGGACCTGGCGATCTTCACCCTGGTGGGCGACGCGGGCAAGGGCGCGGTCGCGGCCCTGATCGCCGGCGCCCTGTGGGGGCCGGACGCCGCCGTCATCGCCGGGGGCGCGGCCTTCCTCGGCCACCTCTTCCCCGTCTGGCTGGGGTTCAAGGGCGGCAAGGGCGTGGCCACCTTCTTTGGCGTCCTGCTGGCCCTGGCCTGGCCGGTCGGGGTGCTGGCGGCCCTGACCTGGCTGGCGGTGAGCGCCCTGATGCGCCTCTCGTCCCTCGCCGCCCTGGTCGCGGCGGCCCTTGCGCCGCTCTACGCTTTTGCCACCGACCAGTCAGATCTGTTCAAAGCCCTGACCGTGCTGATGGCCGTGCTAATCTTCATCCGCCATGCCGAGAATATCCGCCGCCTGCTCAAGGGCGAGGAGCCGAAGATCGGCAAGAAGGCGGACAAGGCGGCGTGAACGGGCGATCCCTGACGGACGCCGAGCGCCGCGACTGGCCCGCAGCGAATCCGTCGGCCCGGTGGCCTTCCAGCAGCTGGTGCGGCGCTGCGGCTCGGCCGGCGCGGCCCTGGCCGCCCTGCCCGACCTGTCGCGCCGCGGCGGGCGGTCCGGCGCGCCCAAGATTCCTTCCATCGACGAGGCCGAGCGCGAGATCGCCGCCGGCGCGGCCCTGGGCGCAGTCCTGCTGGCGGCCTGCAAGAGCGCCTTCCCGCCCCTGCTGACGGCGCTCGACCCGCCACCGCCGCTGATCTGGGCCATGGGCGACATCGGCTTGCTGCAGCGGCCCTGCGTCGCCATCGTCGGGGCGCGCATCGCCTCGGCCGCTGGCCAGAGGTTCGCCCGCGGCCTGGCGCACGACCTGTGCGAGGCCGGTTTCGTCGTCGCCTCCGGCATGGCGCGCGGCATCGACGGCGCGGCGCATGAGGGCGCGCTCAGCTCCGGGACCATCGCCGTCCTGGCCGGTGGGCCCGACGACATCTACCCGCCCGAGCACGCCGACCTGTACCGCCGGCTGACGGCACAGGCCTGTGTCGTCTCGGAACAGCCGCCCGGCTACCGCGCCACGGCGCGCGACTTCCCCCGCCGCAACCGCATCATCTCCGGCTTGGCCCATGCGGTGGTGGTGGTCGAGGCCGAGGCGCGGTCGGGATCGTTGATCACCGCCCGCCTGGCCGCCGAACAGGGGCGCGAGGTGCTGGCCGTGCCGGGATCGCCGCTCGACCCGCGCGCCAAGGGGACCAACGACCTGATCCGCCAGGGCGCGGCGATCTGCGAAGGGGCCGAGGACGTGATCCGGGCGCTGGGGACCCTGCGCACCCTGCGCGAGACGGGCGATCCCTGGGAGCCCGCGGCCGACGATCCGGTCAGCGATACCCTGCGCGAGAGCGTGGCCCGGCTGCTGTCGCCCACGCCCGTGTCGCGGGACGACCTGGCCAGGGCCACTGGCGCCGGCGCGGGGGCGGTGGGCGCCGCCCTGGTGGAGTTGTCGCTGGCCGGACGGGCCGAACTGCTGCCCGGCGGCGTAGCCTCTTCGGCTTAAGGGAAAAACCGCCGAGGCCGCCTGCCCGGAACCGGGTCCTGTCGTTTCCATGCGGGCCGCCGCCAGGGCGGGGAGAGCGTTGGCGTGCGCGGCGGGGAAGGCGCGCGCGGCTCCGCAAGAGCGATATCGGACGCGGCCTTGGCCCGGACTGGGACGGCCTCGGCACGGCTGGATTCAACCAGCGCGGATATACCCTTATAGGTTGTATTACGAAGAAACCCTTACCGACGTTGACATCGCCCCGCCGCCACGCCCATTTTCCGCGCTCCCTGCCGGACGCCTTGTGCGTCCCCATTGCCAAGGCCGCCCTCACCACATGAACGCCGTCGTCGTCGTCGAGAGCCCGGCCAAGGCCAAGACCATCAACAAGTACCTGGGGCCCGACTTCACCGTCCTCGCCTCCTACGGCCACGTGCGCGACCTGCCGAGCAAGGACGGCTCGGTGCGGCCTGACGAAGACTTCGCCATGAGCTGGGACATCGATCCCAAGGCGGCCAAGCGGCTGGGCGACATCGCCGACGCGATGAAGGGCGCCGACCGCCTGATCCTGGCCACCGACCCCGACCGCGAGGGCGAGGCGATCAGCTGGCACGTGCTCGAGGCCCTGAACCGCAAGAAGGCGATCAAACCCTCCGCCACGATCGAGCGGGTGGTGTTCAACGCCATCACCAAGAGCGCGGTGACCGAGGCGATGAAGGCCCCGCGCGCCATCGACATGGAACTGGTCGAGGCCTATCTGGCCCGCCGCGCCCTGGACTACCTGGTCGGCTTCACCCTCTCGCCGGTGCTGTGGCGCAAGCTGCCGGGCGCTCGCTCGGCCGGCCGGGTGCAGTCGGTCTCCTTGCGCCTGATCGTCGAGCGCGAGATGGAGATCGAGCGCTTCCGCACCCAGGAATACTGGACGATCGAGGCCCAAGCCTCCGCCGGCGCCGACCCCTTCCCCGCCCGCCTGGTCACCCTGGCCGGTAAGCGACTGGCCAAGTTCGACCTCGGCGACGAGGCGGCGGCGTCCGCCGCCCGCGCGGCGGTCGAGGGCGCCAGCTTCACAGTCTCGGCGGTGGAGAAGAAGCCCGCCAGGCGCAACCCGCCGCCGCCTTTCACCACCTCGACACTGCAGCAGGAAGCCTCGCGCAAACTCGGCTTTTCCGCCCAGCGCACCATGCAGGCGGCGCAGAAGCTGTACGAAGGCATCGACATCGGCGGCGAGACGGTCGGTCTGATCACCTACATGCGGACGGACGGGGTCGCCTCAGCCCCCGAAGCCCTGGCCGAAACGCGCAGCGTCATCGCCGGCCTGTACGGCAAGGACTACGTCCCCGAGACGCCGCGCTACTACAAGGTCAAGGCCAAGAACGCCCAGGAGGCCCACGAGGCCATCCGCCCGACCTCGCTGGAGCGCAATCCCGGCGGGCTGCGCCTGGAAGCCGACCTCGGCCGCCTCTACGAGCTGATCTGGAAGCGGATGGTCGCCAGCCAGATGGAAGCCGCCCGCGTCGAGCGCACCACCATCGACCTGGAAACCGACGACGGCAAAACCGCCCTGCGCGCCACCGGCCAGGTGGTGCAGTTCCCCGGCTACCTCGCCGTCTATGAGGAAGGCCGGGACGACGGCGCCGATGACGAGGACGGCGGCCGCCTGCCCGCGGTCGAGCAGGGCGCCAAGGCGCAGATCAAGTCGGTCAAGGCCGACCAGCACTTCACCGAACCGCCGCCGCGCTACAGCGAAGCCTCGCTGGTGAAGAAGATGGAGGAGCTGGGCATCGGCCGCCCCTCCACCTACGCCTCGATCCTCACTGTGCTGCGCGACCGCGAATACGTCCGCATGGACAAGCAGCGCTTCATTCCCGAGGACAAGGGCCGGCTCGTCACCGCCTTTCTGGAGGAATTCTTCCGCCGCTACGTCGAATACGACTTCACCGCCGCCCTTGAGGAAAAGCTCGACCAGGTCTCGGCCGGAGACCTCGACTGGAAGGCGCTGCTGCGGGAGTTCTGGACCCAGTTCAACGCCCAGGTCGGCGAGGTTTCCGAACTGCGCACCACCAAGGTGCTGGATGCCCTGAACGAGTCGCTCGGCCCGCACATTTTCCCGGCCAAGGCCGACGGCAGCGACCCGCGCGCCTGTGCGGTGTGCGGCACCGGGCGCCTGAGCCTAAAGACCGGGCGCTTCGGCGCCTTCATCGGCTGTTCGAACTATCCCGAATGCCGCTTCACCCGCCCGATCGCCCAGGGCGGCGAAGGCGAGGATTCCGCCGAGGCGACCGACCGCGAACTGGGCATCGACCCCAAGACCGGCCTGACGATCTGGCTGAAGAACGGTCGCTTCGGCCCCTATGTCGAGGAAACCGCCGCGGCGGAATCCAAGGACAAGCCGCGACGCGCCAGCCTGCCCAAGACCTGGCCCCCGGCCTCGATCGATCTCGACAAGGCCCTGCGCCTGCTGCGCCTGCCGCGCGAAGTCGGCGCGCATCCGGAAGACGGGGTGATGATCCTGGCCGGCATCGGCCGCTACGGCCCCTACGTCCAGCACGGCCCGACCTACGCCAGCCTGGAAAACCCCGAAGAGGTGTTCGACGTCGGCCTCAACCGCGCGGTGAC
>CANJOB010000039.1 GCA_947475655.1 Caulobacterales bacterium
AATTGTCGAAGGTTATGAAGCTGCAGTATTGGGTCAGGTTTTGACGCAGGCAGCGGTCGAGCACGTCTTGGACCGCTACGTTGCCGATGACGTCGTCGATTTTGATCAGGTAGTAATCGATCGAAGCCCGGAAGCCCGCCGCCCACGCCCACTTCGGCTGGAACACAAGCCCGGCCGTAAATGCGTCGGCGATTTCAGGTGTCAACGCGGTGTTGCCCCCACCTTGAGTGGTTACGAAGCCAACCACGTTGTTGACGCCGCGGCAGCTCGGGCAGGTGCCGCCTGCGCCAGGGCTGTAGAGCTGGCTGATCGCCGGCGCGAGAATATCCCGCGACTTGGTGGCGCGCAGGCGGAAGTTGTCATCGATGTCCCAGCTCAAGCCGGCCTTCCAGGTGGTGACCCGGCCGCTGACGCTGTAGTCCGTCAGGCGAACGGCGCCATTGAAGTCCAGGCTTTTGAAAAGCGTCACATCCTTGATCAGGGGTAGTCCCGCTTCAGCGAAGGCTTCCTTGACGCTGAGCGCGCCGCCGTAGGTGGGCTGGTTGCCAACGTTGAACTGGCGAAGCTGCGACTCTAGGCCAGAGTTCGCGTCGAAGGTTTCTTTCCGGTATTCAGCGCCGAACGCGACGTCCAAAGGGCCAGCCCAGAGTTCGAGGGGCTGGCCGGCGAAGCTCGCCTGCACTGAGTCCATCTTCCGATGATCAACCGAATAGTCGAGGTAATTACCGCCGGTGTAAGCGATCGCAGCAGCGGACGGCGCCCCTTCGCCAAACGGATTGAAAGGCACGCATCCTGGCTTCACGGTGGCGGCTTGGGCGGCGGTTAGGTTCGGGTTGGTAGCGGCAGGACCGCAAACGATATTGCCCGAAGCGTCTCGCACCGCGTAAAGGGCCGCGTTCAGGTTCGCCGTGATTACCTGCCCATACGGGCGATAATGGAAGCGGGTTTCGCCGTGGAGCCACGAGGCGTCCCAGCTCCAGTCACCGAAGATCTTGCCCTTAGCGCCTATGACGCCGCGGTAGGATTGCTGGATCGGCTCAGAGCGAATGCCGCCGTACTCCATGCTCTCCCGACCGATGGTGATTGTCTGCTGGTTGGCCGCAATCATCGCCGCACGCGTAGCCGCAGGGAGATAGGGATTGTCGACCCGGATAATGGCGCTGGAGGTCAGAGTGAAGGTGCGGGAGTGGGCGGCAAGGAAGGCGTAGCCGAGTTCACCGTAGAGCTGGGTATCCGGCGTCAGGTCATAGGTGGCCCGACCCATTATGGAGGCGCGCTCGATCGGCACCTTCGTTACTTGAAGGTCCTGTACCTGGTGCCCGTAGTTGGCGGTCGACCCGGTCATGACCGAGCCGCCGATCAGGTTGCCGTACACGAACGGAACGGGCTGACCGTTCCGGTCGAAGGTCGTTCCCTTTAGCGGCCCAGCTGTGATTAAGCTGCCCGGGGCGAAGGTGGCGTATTCAACATTGCTAGTGAGCAAGGTCGCAGGCAGGCCGGCGGCGCGGTTCGCCGGAAGGCCGATCACCCCAGGCTCTATCCGGCCCCAAGGACGATCGTAGAAGGTGTCGATGCCCTTGTTCTTCACGACGTCCCCACCGAGAACCAGATGAAGTTTGTCATCCATCAGGTTTAATCCGGCGCCGATGTTGAGCGAGTGCTCGATGTTATCGCCGTACTTGGATCGACCGTAGTGATAGTCCGCCTCAATGCCGTCGATACGGTCTTTGAGTACAAAGTTGACCACGCCGGCGATGGCGTCCGAACCATAGGCGGCCGAAGCACCGCCAGTGACCACTTCCACGCGGTCGACCAAGCTCACCGGAATGATGTTGGTATCCACATCACCGGCGCCCCGATAGCCAACGACCCGGCGCCCGTCGATGAGGGTTAGGGTTCGGGAGCCGCCAAGTCCGCGCAGATCGACCCTGTTTTGACCTACGCCACCGGCGCCGCGGTTGCCCGACGTGGTGCTCGATGCGTTGCGGAACGAAGGGAGCTCGTTAAGCGAGTCTAGGATCGCGCCCGGGGCCCGCTTCGCGAGCGCTTCGGCGCCGAAGACCGTGACCGGGGTGGGGGCTGTAAACCCACTCGATTGCAGGCGAGAACCAGTCACAACGACCGCCTCGACGCTTGCTTCCGCAGTTTGAGCGAATGACGCCCCGGCGCTGAGCAGCGTGATAGCTGAAGCGCTCACGAGCAAATTCAACGAGCGTTTGGTGTGACGCATATTAGCCCCCCTAATATTTATTTACGCATTCGCGACTTATATGCAGGATATTGCAGCGTAAGGCGGTGTCAATTAATATCTTGGGGGTTTCCTGCACCATACTGCGATTGGACGGGCGGAATGCTCGAGGCAGCCTACCTCCAGTCCGGCAGGCCGTAGAACTGAATACGGGGCGCCCAGAGAGGGTCCGCCACCCTATGCATGATACTTCCAAGCTGAAGGGCTTATAGCCCCGGGCGATCGTTCCATAGGAGGGGCTAACCTCTAATTGGGCATCGGTTGCGCGGAATCCGAGATCGAACGCCACAGGGCCATGCGAAAGCCGCCCGAGCCGCCCAGCTTTCCTATTTCTCCTGGGCGCGATTGAATTTCGGCGCCCTCTTCTCGAGAAAGGCTCTCCCCCCTTCAAGCTGGTCGGGGGTTCCAAACATCAACCAAAAAGCCTTCCGCTCTAGTGTCAGGGCGGCGTCGAGTGACATGTCGGCGCCCGCCAAAGCGACTTCCTTTATTTGCCGCGCGGAAAGAGCGGGCATATCGGCGATCTGGCCTGCGTAGGCCAACGCTTTGTCCAATACTTGATCGTCAGGCACGACATCGCAAGCAAGGCCCCACGCGCAGGCGGTAATCCCCGTGATTGGTTCGCCGGTGAGGAGCAACCGCATGGCCCGCGTCCGTCCGACCAGGCGCGTGAGCCTCTGAATGCCCCCAGCGCCCGGAACCAGTCCAACCTTTATCTCCGGCTGGCCAAACATCGCATTTTCGCCCGCCACAATAAGGTCGCCGTTAAGGGCAAGCTCACAGCCCGCCCCAAGCGCAACGCCGCGCACCGCCGTGATCAGGGGCTTCTGGAATTGCGAGAGGGAGCGCCACACGAGGTGTAGGCCGCTTTCCATCATCTCGAGCGGCGTTGCGTTAGCTATAGCCTTCAGGTCCGCTCCCGCGGCAAAGGCGCGGTCATCCCCGGTCAGCACCACCGCGCGGACGGAACGCTCCCGGCCCAGGGCGTCGATCTCGGCCGCCAGGGCGGACCTTAACTCGAGGTTCAGCGCGTTCCGCGCCTCGGGCCTGTTAAGCTGCAGGAGGACGACGCCCTCACGGGGCTCAGAGCGCAGAACCAAGCCGGTCATGAGGTAGCCTTGCCATACAGTGGCGTGCGCTTTTCTATGAAAGCGACCACGCCTTCGGCATAGTCTGCGCCCGCGCCGAGCCGTTGCTGAAAGGTGCGTTCTAACTCGAATTGCGCCTGGGCGCCGTTGTTCCAGGAAGCAGCCAGAAGCTGTTTCGCCGCAGCGAGAGCGGGCCGCGATTGGGTGGCGAAAAAGCTTGCTAGCCGGGTCGCTTCCGCGGCCAGCTCTTCGTCCTCAAGACACTTCCAAATCAGCCCCCAGTCAGCGGCCTGCTGCGCGGAGACCGCCTCCCCAGTGAGAGCCAGGCCGATGGCGCGAGCTGGGCCGACCAGCCGCGGCAGGGCCCAGCTGGCTCCGCCGTCGGGGATCAGGCCGATGCGGCAAAAGCCGAAGGAAAATTTCGCGGATCGGCAAGCCAAAACCATATCCGCCGCCAGAGCAAGGCTTGCTCCCGCGCCAGCGGCCACGCCATTGACCACGGCCACAACCGGAGCAGGGAAAGCCCGCAGCCGGCTCATCAGCGGGTTCATATCGCGAGCAAGAGTCTCACCAAGGTCGACTGGCGGCTGGCCTTGCGGGCGGACACGCTCGTTGAGATCCTGCCCGGCGCAGAAAGCCCGCCCAGCGCCGGTAATCAGAAGACAGGCCACGTCGGCGGCACATTCCAACTCCGTCAGCGCGTCCCGAAGCCCGGCGTGCAGCTCTGTCGTGAAAGCGTTTAGCTTGTCAGGCCGATTGAGCGTGATCTTAGCGACGGACCCGTGGCGTTCCAACAGAACTGCAGCGGTCATTCCGGAGCCCCCGTACCAAGAAAGCGGTTGATGGCGTCGAGAGTCTGCTCGGGTTGATCGCGGTGGGGGGAGTGGCCGCATTCGTCGATGAGCACGGTGTGCGATGTACCCACCTTGGAAGCGATCGTATCCAGTTGCGCAAGGGTGCCGTACTCATCCTGTCTGCCCTGGATCATCAACACCGGACATTTCACCGGAGGAAGCATGTCCTCGATATTCCAGGCAAGAAAGCGGGGATCGAGCCAGATGTCGTTCCAGCCCCAAAAAGTGGAGTCGACGTCGTCGTGGTAACGTCCCAACTTGCGAGACAGGTCGGTGGTTTCATAGACTTCCCTCGCCCGGGCTATGCTCTCTGTCGTCACAGGTTCAACAAACACATGTGGGGCCTCAAGGATCAAGCGGGCCGGCCGGTCGGGATAGAGGCCGGCGAATATCAGGGCGATGGAGGCCCCGTCGCTGTGCCCAAGCAGAGTCGGCGAGCACACGCCGAGGGCATCGAGGAGCGCCGGCAGAACGACCCTACCCTCGTGGTGCATGTAGTCCGGCTCGCGCTTGGTCTCGAGCCGTGCGGATCGGCCGTAGCCGTGACGCGAATACGCCAGCACCTGCCGGCCTGTGCTGAACGCCAACCGTTCCGGAAAATCCTTCCACATCGAGACCGAACCGAGACCTTCGTGTAGCAACACGATCGTCTCGGCGGCGGCGCTATCGGCAAACCATTGATATTCGAGGCGGGATTGCCCGATGTCCACATACCGGGCATCCGTCTTGGCGATGACTGTCATAGGTCACGCGGCGGGCGTGAAGGCGATCTCGCCGGCGGGCAGGAGATAGAGCACGATCGCCTTTCCGCCCGTCACTGTCGGACTGTGCATGGAGCCGGGCGGATAGACCAACCAGCCTACGCCATGGCCGTCGAATTTTGCTTCCGCGTCCACCGGGACGATCATATCGATTTCGCCTTGGGGATGCGCATGATGGGGGCCGGCGACCGCGGTCATCTCCACCACGTCGACGCTGAAGTTCGCCGTCTCGGGGCCTGGCTTAATAGGTCTGCCCCAACGCAGGTCCGGATCCCCCCGCTGGCCCAACCAGCCGTCGGACAAGCCTCCACGGCAGGCGGCCGCCAGTCCGTCGAACACCTCGCCGCCCGGCGGAAAGGCCGCAGTCAATTCGCCCGCGAGCGCAGGCTCGATCGCGCGCCCCTGAAGCCACCGGGAGATCGTGACGATGTGTTGTTGGAACTGCGGCGTCATGATGTTGGCCCCGAAGAGATCAGTTGACGGCTTCGACGTAACGGCCGCCAAAACGCTCGAGGGTGGCCGACGAAGCTTGCACCGCACTGCGTTGGAGGTAGAACCACAGCCCGCGCAATGCGCCCAGCTCAGAGCCGTTGCCCGCACGTCCCGGGCCGCCGTGCTGGCTCATCGGCATGACGATGCCATGGCCGCCGTGCGAGGCGCCCACTGAGGGGTCGATCAGCATGAGGCGCCCATGGCTGTCCCCCAGGGCCTCAGCAGCCTCGACCAGGAAGTCCGAATCGTTACCGAAGACTGAGGTAACAAGAGAGCCGCCGCCGCGGCGCACCAACGAGAACAGCTCCGCTGGTGAGTTGTAAGGAATGAGGGTCGCCACCGGACCGAACACTTCCAAGTCGTGGACTAGAGCGCTTTCGGCGCCATCGTTCATCCGCAACAGAGTAGGGGAGACAAAGGCGCCCTTAGCGAGGTCTCCAGCGATGCCTGCCTCGGCACGGCTCACGGGTGTAGCGCCCGCGGCCGTCAGGGCGGCGATGCCTTCCTCGACCGTTTTTCGTTGTCCCATATGCACCAGGGGCCCCATGCCCACCCCCTCGTTGGCCGGATCACCGACCTTCACTGCCGCGAGACCGGCGGAGATGGCCTCCGCGGCGGCGTCGGCCTGCTCAGCCGGCACGAAGACACGGCGAATAGCGGTGCACTTCTGTCCGCTCTTAGCCACCATTTCCTTCACGACCTCCGAGGTGAAGAAGTCGAATGCCGGCGTGCCGTAAGCGCCGTCGGGCGCTAGCACCGCGCTGTTGAGGCTGTCAGCTTCGATGTTCACCCTGACGCCTTCAGACACCACTCGCGGGCTATGGCTAATCTTAAGGCCGGTCTCGGCGGAGCCTGTAAAGGCGATCACGTCTCCGAAGCGGGCGTGATCGAGCAGGTCACCGGCGCCGCCACACAAGAGCGAGAGCGCGCCCGTTGGCAGTATGCCTGCGTCGACCACCGCCTTGACCATCGCCTGGGATAACCAAGCGGTCGCAGTGGCCGGCTTGGCGAAAACCGGGACACCCGCCAGCAAAGCGACCGCCGCCTTCCCCCAAAGGCCCCATGAGGGGAAGTTGTAGGCGTTAATCTGGATCGCCACGCCGCGGACCGGCATGCCCAGGTGAACTCCGACAAAGGCGGGATCGCGCCCAAGCCGGGTCGCGGGGCCATCCGATAGCATGCGGCCATCACCAAGCGTTGACGCAAGCTTGGCGAAATACTTGAGGGTGCCAATCCCTCCGTCAACATCGATCGCCGCGTCGGCCTTCGTGTTGCCAGAGTTGATGCGCGAGATTTCGTACCAATCGTCGCGACGCCCGTTCAGCGCGTCGGCAATCTGGCCGAGCAGGGCGCCCCGTTCGCTGAAGCTCAGCGCCCGCAACGCCGGCCCGCCTCGGTCTCGACCGTACTGAAGCGCCGCTCGAAGGTCCAGGCCATCCGAACTTGCGGTAGCGACCAAGTTGCCGTCGGACGGATTGATCAGGGGAGCGCCGACGCCTGCCCCGGAGACCCAGGAGTCGTTCAAAAAGCTTTCGAGGACCAACACGCCCTCATGGGGGGGCGTCATCTAGGCCGCCTCAAGCATAGTGGCGAGGTCTTGGCGCAACCAGGTCTTTGCCCACTCGCAGGCCACGTCCTCGGGCAATGTCCCGGAATTGGCGTCGTGCAACAGCGGGGGGCCGGCGCGAGAAGCGCCCAGCTCGCCAAACAGCGAGTCGAACAGCATTCCACCCTGACAGAAGGTGGCCTTGTAGGTCATGTCTCCCAGCGCGATAACGCCGTAGGTCACGTTGGAAAGATCGGGCCGTTCGTCCTTGAGTCGCTGCAAAAGCGCCTGAGCGTTGTCAGGCACATCACCGTTTCCATAGGTCGAAGAGCAGATCAGATATATGCCACCTTCACGAAGGCTATCGGCATTGAAGGCCTCCATCATCACGATCGGCGCCTCATGACCGGCATCCTCGACCGCAATTTGAACCTCTTGCGCGACCATCTCAGCAGTCCCGGTCATGGTGGCGACCAGGATAGTGATCTTTTGTGGTAATCCGGCTGTTGGCATTTGGGCTAGATTCCCATAATTAAATGTCGGTAGAAATATACTGCAAACCGACTATGGTCGCAAGCGAGATAATGCAGGTCGAGCGCGGTAGTGTGAGGACCTTAAGGCTTTGAGCGATATTTCCCCAGCTTCCAACCCAGCGAGTGGCCGGCAGGATGCGGCCGACAAAGTCTATCTTGTTAGGCTCGGCGAGCGCGTCCGTGAGTTGCGAGCCAAGCGAGGTATGAGCCGCAAGATCCTGGCCAGGGATTCCAGTCTTTCGGAACGGTATTTGGCGCAGCTCGAGTCCGGACAAGGAAACATATCGATCGTGCTCCTACGCCAGTTGGCGCGAGCGCTCGACACACCGATTGAAACACTGGTCTTCGACGGGGCGGAACCCCCGGTCGAGTTCACCCACTCCGTCGAACTCCTGCGCCGCCTTCCTCCGTCCGAAGTGGCGAGGGCGTACGGCGTACTGATTGAAACATTCGGCGGCGCGGAGCGGGATTTTCGGAACCGGCGGATCGCTCTTATCGGGCTGCGTGGCGCCGGCAAGTCGACCCTAGGTGCTATGGTCGCCGCGAAGCTCGGCGTTCCGTTCGTGGAACTTGACCGCGAAATTGAGCGCGAAAGCGGCATGCCGCTCACCACCCTGTTCGACCTTTACGGCCAACCCGCATTCCGACGCTTCGAGCGCAAGTGTCTCGACCGGCTCATCGACGACCACAAGGCGATCGTCATCGCGACGGGTGGGAGCTTGGTTTCGGAACCCGCGACCTTTGAACGCCTGCTTGCGAGCTGTTTTACGGTCTGGATCAAGGCCAGCCCTTCAACCCACATGGAACGGGTGGTGGCCCAGGGCGACATGAGGCCTATGGCCAATAACCGGGAGGCCATGGCTGACCTGCAGAGAATCCTGAAGGTGCGGGAACCGCTTTATCGCCGCGCCGACGCCCAGTTCGACACGACTAATGCGCCGCTCGAGAGCAGCGCGGCCGCTTTGTTGGAATTGCTGCAAGAATGCGCGGCGGAGCCGACGCCAAGTTCCTAGGGTGCTACAAAGAGCCTCTCCCGTTCCCGACAACAAACTGCAAAATAATGCTTGCGAGGCTGGAGGGCTGCAGTATGTTGCACTACCACAGTGAACGTCCGTGAGGAGCAGCTCTTGATCACCTTCGACCGCACGCCTGAGGCCTATAAGCACTGGCGCGTGGCTGTGGATGGCCGCGTTGCCACCCTCACGCTCGACGTAAATGAAGATGCTGGGCTCGTTCCCGGCTACAAGTTGAAGCTCAATTCATACGATCTGGGCGTCGATATCGAGCTTTATGATGCCCTGCAGCGTATTCGGTTCGAAACCCCCCATGTGGGAGTGGTCGTGCTGACAAGTGGCAAAGATCGCATGTTTTGCGCCGGCGCCAACATCTACATGCTCGGTAGTTCCTCGCACGCCTGGAAGGTGAATTTCTGCAAGTTCACGAATGAGACGCGCAACGGCTTTGAGGATTCCAGCCGGCATGACGGACTGAAGTTCATTGCCGCCTTGAACGGCACGACGGCCGGCGGCGGTTATGAAGTCGCCTTGGCCTGTGACGAGATATTGATGGTCGATGACCGTTCTACTGTGGTCAGCCTGCCGGAGGTGCCGCTGCTGGGCGTGTTGCCCGGCACCGGGGGCCTTACTCGCGTGGTCGACAAGCGCAAGGTGCGTCGAGACCTGGCTGATATGTTTTGCACCAGCGCCGACGGCGTGCGCGCTGAGCGGGCGAAGCAATGGGGTCTGGTCGATGACTACGCCTCGCCAAACTCTTTCCCGAGCTTGGTCAAGGACCGGGCCGATGCCCTCGCCGGCGCATCGTCCCGTCCGGCTGAAGCCAAGGGCGTCAAGCTCAACCCGCTGGCGCGCACGATCGACGAGGCGGGGCTCCATTACCGTTATGTCGACATCGCCTATGACCGCCCAGGACGCAGCGCCACGCTTACGGTTCGCGCGCCCGATGCCGCGCAGCCCGAGGGCATCGAGGCTATCGTCGCCGCTGGGGACAGTTGGTGGCCGTTGGCCTTGGCCCGCGAGTTGGACGACGCAATCTTGATGTTGCGGACCAATGACACTGACCTTGGTCTGCTGATCCTGAAGACGCAGGGCGACGCCGCCGCCGTTCTGGCGGCGGACCGAATGTTGGTTGAACATAAAGATTATTGGCTGGTGCGCGAAACCATCGGGTATCTGCGCCGCACCTTCGCTCGCATCGACGTCTCATCGCGCAGTCTTTACGCCGTAATCGACCAGGGCTCGTGCTTCGCCGGCATTTTACTGGAGTTGGCTCTGGCCGCTGACCGCAGCTACATGCTGGCGCTGCTCGATGGCGACGACAACGCGCCCACCATCGCTCTTGACGAGGTCAACTTCGGCCTTCTGCCGATGGTGAACGGCCTGACCCGGCTACAGACCCGTTTTTACGGCAATGAGGACGTCTTAGATGGCTTGCAAAAGCTCAAGGGTGAGCCGCTCGCGGCCGAAGCAGCCACGGAGCACGGGCTAATCACCGTCGCTCCCGACGATCTCGACTGGGCTGACGAAATGCGCCTTGCTTTCGAAGAGCGCGCCAACCTGTCGCCGGACGCCCTGACCGCGATGGAAGCCAACCTGCGCTTCCCGGGACCCGAGACCTTGGATACCAAGGTGTTTGCACGCCTATCAGCCTGGCAAAACTGGGTCTTCTACCGCCCGAACTCCACCGGTCCCAACGGCGCGTTGAAGCTGTTCGGTTCCGGCTCCAAGCCGCAATTCGATTGGGAGCGTGTCTAACTATGGCCATCGACTATCAAGAAAAAATTCCGAACAACGTCGATCTGGCTTCCGACCGCACCCTTCAGCGCGCCCTCGAGCATTGGCAGCCCGAATTCCTGAACTGGTGGAAGGGTATGGGCCCGACCGATTTCCAGTCCTCCGACGTCTATCTGCGGACCGCCATTTCCGTCGATCCCAAAGGCTGGGCGGACTACGGCTATGTGAAAATGCCTGACTACCGCTGGGGCATTTTCCTGGCCGATCGCGATCCCGACCGGACAATCGGATTTGGGGACGAATACGGCAAGCCGCAGTGGCAGCAGGTGCCAGCCGAGCACCGCTCAACTCTGCGCCGGTTGATAGTGACCCAGGGCGATACCGAGCCGGCGTCGGTAGAACAACAGCGCCTTCTGGGGCATACCGCGCCGTCTCTCTACGACTTGCGCGGGCTTTTCCAGGTCAACGTCGAGGAAGGCCGACACCTCTGGGCAATGGTCTACCTGCTGCACGCGCATTTTGGACGCGACGGCCGTGAGGAAGCAGAGGAATTGCTCGTCCGCCATTCCGGCGACACAGACAAGCCTCGCATCCTGGGCACATTTAATGAGCCGATCTCGGACTGGCTGAGCTTTTTCATGTTCACGTATTTCACGGACCGGGACGGCAAGTACCAGCTGAAGTCTCTGGCGGAATCCGCTTTCGATCCCTTGGCTCGCACCTGTCAGTTCATGCTGACCGAAGAGGCCCACCATATGTTTATCGGTGACACGGGTCTGGCTCGTGTCACGCGGCGTACGCTCGAGGTTATGAAGGAGCTGGGCACTGACGATCCCGAAACGGTGCGTAAGGCGGGAGCGATCGACCTCCCCACTATCCAGAAGTATATGAACTTCTGGTTCTCGTCGGCGCTCGATCTCTTCGGTTCCGAGTCGTCGTCCAATGCTGCGCTTTATTTCGCCAGCGGCCTGAAAGGCCGCCCGGACGAGGGTGGCTACGACGACCACTCGGCGATCAACGAGACTTACAAATTGGAATCGCCGGACGGGGCAGGGGTCAAGTCGGAAGACATTCCGATGCGCAATGCCATGAACGACGTCACTCGTCTGGCCTATGTGCGAGACTGCGAAATTGGCATGACGCGCTGGAACCGCACCATCGAGCGCGCTGGCTACGACTTCCGTTACACGCTGCCGAGCACTCGTTTTCGCCGGAGCATCGGAGTGTGGGCGAACTTCTCGACCGACCCCCAGGGCAGGCCGATCTCGGCCGAACGTTTCGAAGCGCAAAAGAACGAATGGCTGCCCACTGAAGCGGACCGGGCTTTCGTCCACAGCCTGATGCACGCCGTTACCGAACCCGGTAAAATGGCGGCCTGGATCGCGCCGCCGGACCGGGGCATCAACAACAACACCGTCGAGTATGAGTACGTTCGTCTGGCCTGAGGTTCTTGGCGAACAATAACGGGGGGCTATGCGCCACATCGCCGTCATAGGCGCCGGACCGTCCGGCTTATATCTGGTCGACCAGCTGCTGCGGGCTGCGCCGGACGTGGAAATAGACGTCTTGGAGCGATTGCCGACTCCCCTTGGCCTCGTCCGCTACGGCGTCGCGCCCGATCACCAGTCGACCAAAGGGGTCGGTCGTCTGCTCGACCGCATCCTGTCCCGGGAGCGCGTACGGTTCTGGGGAAATGTGACGGTCGGGTCCGACATCGATCTCGAAGTCTTGCTCGAACATTACGACACGGTGGTGCTTGCCACCGGCGCCTCTCGAGACCGCCGGCTGGGGATTCCTGGCGAGCATCTGCCGGGAGTCTACGGCTCTGGAGAATTTATTGGGTGGTACAATAGCCACCCGGACGCGGAGTCGGTCCGGCAACTGGGCGTGCGCAACGCGGTGATAGTCGGAGCGGGCAACGTCGCGATCGATGTCGCCCGTATGCTGGCCAAGACTGGCGAAGAATTTGACGGGTCCGACCTTGCGCCCGAGGTCGAGGCTCACCTAACTGCCCTGCCTGTCGAACGGATCACCATTGTCGCCCGCTCCGCCGCGGCCGAGGCCCGCTTTACTCAACTTGAGTTGGCCGAGTTGGGGGCGATCGCGCGTGCGAGGACGAGCGTCGCCGATCCGGATGGTATCGCTGGAGAAGGGCCTGTGGCCGACACTCTGCGTAAGCTCGCGGCTCCACAGGACGCCGACGCGCAAGTGGCGATCGACTTTCGGTTCGGCTTAACGCCCGCGGCAGTGTTGGGAGAGGGCAGGGCGGAAGCGTTGCAGGTCCGCGATCGCGCGGGGAAATTGATAGAGATACCGGCCGATTTGATCGTGACCTGCATCGGCTATCAATCAACTGATTGCTCGACCCTCGCGGTCGAAGACGGAACGTTTCCCAACGAAGGAGGCAAGGTTTCCGACCGCGTTTATGCCGTGGGCTGGTGCAAACGCGGTCCCAGCGGGACGATTCCGACCAACCGCACCGAGGCGTCCGAACTGGCGCAGCGTATCGCGAAGGAGGCGTTGGAGGGTGGAAGGCAGGGCGCCGAAGGCCTACGCCACGTACTGTCGAACGCCGGAACCCAGGTTGTCGACTACGGCGGTTGGCGGCGGATCGACGAGCATGAGGTCGCCCGGGCAACTGAACGACGGGTGCGCCACAAGCATGCCGACGTCAAAGGTATGATCAAGACCGCCGGCGGCGCCACGATTGGAAAGCCCTAGTTATCGGGCTTCCGATTTAGACGATCTGTCAGGCGGACGAGTTCCTCGCTGATCGAGGTCGCCTTGGCCGACCACATAGGCAACTCAGCAACGGGGAGTATGTCGTGCTCGCCATCCGAGCGCAGGAACCGAGCGGCTGAAAAGCTCTTGATCGAGTACGGACCGCCCGGTGCGCCACTCAGCAATCCATGCACGGCCAAATCGCGGCGCTGCATGACCTTATCGGCATCATTGATCAAGGCCACCAATTCGTCGGCCGCGGGGTGGTAGCGCGTGACCCGCTCAATCACAATGTCACGCTTGGCCTTGAAGTCGATGTTGTGGACGACATAGGACAGCAACTTCTCGCGCTCGTCCGAGCAGAACCAGTGAGCGATCATCTGGCCGGTGCGATAGTTCATTACAGAACAGCGGAGGATGAAGCCTCCCACGACTTCGTGGGCCTGTTCCGCGGTAGTCACGTCGAGGGCTTCGTTGCTCATGAGATCTCACGCGTCTTGACCATGCAATATGATGCAGCAGGCGGACTTTTTGTCCAGCCGTTAATTCTGGACGGGGCTTTCGAAGCCACCAGGGCCGTCCCGGCAGGACGTGATGTTTTAAAGAAAATCCAATGGGGCGTGTTCACTCCGCGCGTAGCTGTTCGACATGCAACATATTGCGTATTCCGCACCCTTATGCGAACTTCACCGCAATGGGAGACAGGTGCGAAAAAATCGCGCCGACGGGAGACGGGATGGCGCAGGCGTTCCAAACGATCGAGGATGTCCCTTCGCTGTACAACGCGGCCACGGGACTTCTCGATCACAATATCGCAGCTGGCCGGGCCGATAAGCCCGCCTACATAGATGGTCGCGGCGCATGGACCTACGCCCAACTCTGCGACCGCGTTGACCGTGTGGCGGGGCTTTTCCAGGCCCTCGGCGTCGAACGCGAGCAGCGTGTCCTTCTCTGTTTGCTCGATACCATCGATTTCCCAGCAGTGTTTCTGGGGGCCATAAAGGCGGGTGTGGTGCCTGTGGTCGTCAACACGCTTTTTGGATCGGATCTCTACGCCTTTCAGTTGCGCGACAGCCGTGCCCAGGTCGCCTTTGTCTCCGACGCATTGGCGGGCAAGTTCGAGGGGCTGATCGATCAGTGTCCCGACTTGAAGGCGGTGATCCTCACTGGCGATGGGCCCGGCCAGCTCGATAGCCTGCTGGAAAGCGGCAGCCCTCTCAATCAGGCGGCCGCGACCCACCGGGACGAGCCAGCTTTTTGGCTCTATACATCTGGTTCAACCGGAGATCCCAAGGGCGTGGTTCATAGTCACGCTTCTTTACAGCTAACGGCGGATCTGTATGGCAAGCCGGTCGCCGGCTTTTGCGAAAACGATACGGTCTTCTCGGTGGCGAAGATGTTCTTCGCGTATGGCCTCGGCAACAGCCTGACATTCCCGCTCTCCGTCGGCGCTACAACAGTGTTGCTGGAAGGCCGCCAGACACCAGAGGTCTGCAGTCGGATCATCTGCGAGTACGGTGTGACCATGCTGACGGCGGCGCCGACATTCTTCGCTGCCCTGTTGGACTATCCCGATTGCCCAACCAAAGAGCAGGCTCCGAGGTTGCGTGGCTGCACATCGGCTGGAGAGGCGCTGCCCGAAACGATCGCCGAGCGCTTTCTGGACCGCTTCGGCGTTTGGATCATGGACGGTCTCGGCTCGACTGAGATGCTGCATATCTTCATTTCCCAGCTTCCGGATGCAAAAAAGGCCGGCTGTACCGGGAAGCCGGTTCCTGGTTACGAGGCTCGCCTGATTGACGACAGCGGGGCGATCGCTGGCGATGGGGTGATTGGAGAGCTGCAGGTGCGTGGTCCGACCGCAGCGCTCTGCTACTGGAACAATCGTCCGAAAACTGTGCGCACCTTCCTGGGGGAGTGGACCCGCACGGGAGACAAGTACGTGCGCGATCGCGAGGGTTTCTATCGTTACAGCGGGCGCAGCGACGACATGCTGAAAGTCAGTGGCATCTACGTGTCCCCGTTTGACGTTGAGGAAGCGCTGGTCGGGCATGACGCCGTGCTGGAGGCGGCGGTTGTGGGGTGGGCGGACAAGGACGGGCTGATCAAGCCAAAGGCGTTCGTGGTCCGCGCCATGGGCGTCGAACATTCAGACGAAGATCTCGAAATCATGTTGCGGGCGCATGTAAAGGCGATCGTCGCCCCCCATGCCTATCCACGTTGGATCGAGTTCATCGCGGAACTGCCGAAAACGGCGACAGGCAAGATCCAGCGGTTTCGGCTGAGACAGTCTCTAGACGTCTAACAGCGCGGCAGCGATAGGGGGAGAACAACGATGCGGGCGTTCAGTTTTTCGGGCTTAGCGGTTCTGGCGGTCCTGGCCCTCACGCCTGGCGTGGTCGTGGCGGCTCCGCGGGACGAAGCGGCCTGCGCCAAGTTACGGGGTTTTGTTTTAGCGTCCGGGGGGATCGGTCTACCGAGCGGCGGAGCCAAGGTTAGCTCGTCCAACTTCGTGGCAGCCACGCCGCAAAAGACCGAGCCCGGGCCGGGAGGCCGCCCCAGGACGGTGCTCGCCCGGCCGGACCGATGCGAGGTCAAGGGTGAGATCGCTCCGATTGATCCAGCGGCTCCGGTGATCGAATTTCAGGTCAACCTGCCTGTCGCCTGGAACGGCAAGACGGTTCAGATGGGCGGCGGCGGTTTCAATGGCAACCTGCAGACCGGTCTGGGAGCCTTGCCGCGCTCGCCTGACACCCTGGCTTATCCCCTGTCCCGCGGCTTCGTGACCTACGGCAGTGATGGCGGCCATCAGGGGGAGGGCGCCGCATTTGGCCTGAACGCAGAGGCGTTGACCAACTTCATTGACCAACAGACGAAGAAGACACACGACGTCGCCATGGCCCTGGTCAGGGCCCGCTACGGCAGGGCTCCACAGTATCGCTATTTCGTCGGCCAGTCCGAAGGCGGTCGCGAGGGCCTGATGTCCGCGCAGCAACATCCTGACGACTACGACGGCATTGTCGCTACCGCGCCGGCGATCCACTACGTGGACTCCATGTTCCGGCTTAACGACGTGGGCACAGCGATTTCGCGCCCGGGAGGGCACCTCAATCTCGCGGAAATCAAGACCTTCGCCGACGCCGTGCTTGCCCAGTGCGACATGAACGACGGTGTCGCCGACAGGATCATCGGCAACTACCTGGGCTGCCACTTTGATCCCTCGGTGCTGCGCTGCCCGCGGGGTCAGGACACCGCGGACACCTGCCTCTCGGATGTCCAACTCGACGCCATAGCGACGATGTATCACGAGACAGTGCATCGCGACGCCAAGGGAGAGGTCGTGGCTCGCTATCCCCGGTACCTGTTGGGGGGCGGCGAGGAGCTGCAGGGGGCCCTGTTGCAGTGGACCATCGGCCGGGCTCCGATGCCCCGTTATCCGCCCTCTGGCGAGGCGCTGAAACCGCAGGAACTGGGCGTTTCCACTGCGGCCTTCTACGGCAACTCGATGATCCGCTACTTCATCACACGCAACCCGGCTTTCGACAGCTACGACTTCGACGTTAGGCCCTATGCGGAACCGGCGCGCGCGATCGTCGCTCGCCTGAGTAACGACAACCCGAACCTGAGCGCCTTCAAAAACCACGGCGGCAAACTGATCCTCCTGCACAACACCTCGGACGCGGCCCTCTCCGCCGTGTCGACCATGAACTACTTTGACGCGGTCACCGCCACATTGGGCAAGGAAGCCACGCTGGCCTTTGCCAGGCTCTACGTCGTTCCCGGCGGCGATCACGGCGGCAACGGCACGGCGTCAAAAGTTGACTTGCTCGGCATGCTCGATGGCTGGGTCGCCAATGGGAAGGCGCCGAACGACGAATGGATCGCGGAAGAAGATGGGCCGGATATGAAGCCGATCCGAACCAAGCCGCTTTGCTCTTATCCCTACTACCCACACTACCGGGGCGCCGGCGATCCCAAGGCCGCCACGAGCTATGGCTGCGTCGTAGCTCGGCCCTGAGGGCGGCGAGAAAAAGGAAATGCGATGAATTTTCTCGAAGGGCTGCAGCAGACCGTCATGGCCCGGTGGGTGCTCGAGTCGGACTACGGTTTTTACATCCTGCTCGCCGGGCACGCCGTCGGAATGGCTGTGGTGGCGGGCGCGATGTTCATGTTAGCGATCCGAGTCCTCGGATACGGGAAGGACGAGCCGATGGCCGTCTTTGACCGACTCTACCCGGTCGCGTGGTGGGGTTTCGCTCTGAACGCCTTAACGGGGACCATTCTCTTCGCGGCGAACGGCATCCATCTTTTTCAAAACCTCGCGTTCGTTCTGAAGCTTGTGATGATCGCTCTCGGCGGTGTCGCGGTGTTCGCCTTGGCGCGCGGCGTTCGGCAAGATCAGGCTTTCTTCGAAGGGAGAGCATCGGCGTCCTTGCGCAGCAAGGTCTTGGCCGTTGCGACGCTGGGCCTGTGGACGGGCGCGATCATTGCCGGCCGGGTGATCGGCTACACGATGACTTACTCCTGAGGAACTCTGAGAATGGAAACACAAATCCTCGACTGGATGGCTCAGACCCCTCTCGCCCACGCGGTTAGAAACATTTCCTGGCTGTTCGCGGTTTGCGAGACCGTCCATTTTTTTGGGCTTTCGGTCTTATTCGGCGCGCTTCTGCTGGTGGATCTGCGTTTAGTCGGCCTGTGGAAACTGGGCTCAGGCAGGGCGGCGATCGCGTTCACCTACGTGGCGATGATTGGATTTGCTCTGAATCTGATTAGCGGCCTGGGCTGTTTCAGCAACAATCCCGCATCTTACTGGGCTAATCCGATCTTCAAACTGAAGATGGGCTTGATCGTTCTCGCCGGTCTGAATTTGCTTTGGTTCGAACTGTACGAGAAACGGAAAATCGCCCTGCTTGCGACCGGAGACGCTACGGATCTCGAAACACGGATCGTCGCCTCCCTTTCGCTTCTGCTTTGGGTGCTCGTAATCATCGCCGGGCGCTTTTTGCCGGTGACCGCCACGGGCTCGTCTTGATGTCTGCGGACGGAGCACTTTCCAACGGTCGGCGGCAGGCCGAGGCGCCCGTAACGGCATCGCAATGGGGCTAGGCGCCAGCGGAAATCGGTGCTTTAGTGCTCTGCACTATAATACATATGCACGCCACGTGGCGGTCTTCGACTATGCATATCATTGGCCCCTGTGAAACATAACGTCATGTCTACGAAGACAGGTGGGGCGGATATAGACCCGGCTCCCCTCCAACCGTGGCTAAGACCGGGTGCATACCGCCGACGCTACGGGACGATGTGTCGGACAAGACGACGGGCCGAATAAAGGCGTTGGGAAGAATAGGGAGGATCGGATGCGGCGAACACTATTAGCAGGTGCAGCGGCAGTCTTGTTGATGGCCGGGACGGTCAGCTTCGCTCAGGACGGGGGGAGCGCCTTGGCGTCGTTGCCCGATGCAATCAAGGGTGCGAAGGACGCCGGGCTTTCCGACGCTGCGATAGCGGAAGCAATCTCCAAGGGCGTCGCGGCCGCCGAATATCAGAAGGCCGTGGATGCGGGGCCGCAGGACGGCGGGGCGAACCTTGAAGATGATGCGGTCCAGGCATCCCCCGAAAAAATTGAAGCGGAGATGCGCGCGGTCGCGGAGCGGAACAAGGTTCCGTACGAAGCGATCTTGTTTGCCGATGCGATAGGGACCTGGCGGGGGGTTGGCCCTCGCGGGACGATTGTGGCGGTAAACTTCTTCGAGTTCGTCGGTGATGGCATGGCCGGCTCGCAAAAAGTGACAGGATACACCGAGCAATATGATTTCTATTCGCCCGCGATCCGGACGATCACTCCGGGGCAAGTGATCCGTGTGAACGCAGGCGACAAGGCTTGGACAGAGCAGGGTGGGCCAGGGTTGAAACCTTCGACCGTGACAAACGGCGGGTCCGTCGCCAAGGTCTACGCAGGACTTTTCCCGCAGGGGTTTATGCATGCGATCGTCGCGTCCGGCGACAAGCTGAAAATCACGGGCGTCAAGGGCTTCAGGAAGATCGTCGCCGTACGCGACGGGCAGACCTTCACAGCAATACTTGACGAAAACGATCGCCCCAGATCGATTTCGACTGAGGTAAATGATCCGGCGATTGGGCGGGGCACGCTCGTGGCCGAGTACGAAGACTACCGCCCGGACTCCCACGGCGTCTATTCACCGCGGCACATCGTGCGGAAGCTGAACGGCAAGACCCTGCTGGATATTCGTGTTCCCAAGACGCCGCAGCAAAATCCGTATGTGCTGTTTCCGAGCCCAGACGTATTGGCTGGGAAAGTTAAGCAGGCGCAGATTTTCGACGAACCCAACCCGACCTTCTCAGATCCTAACGCTGCCACGCCGCGCCGCGCCGATGGCAAGCCCGATCTCGCGGGCTACTGGGGTAACCGGCCGCAAGGCCAACCGGCCCTGGGCATCGGGTCCACGGCGATCAAACCGTCCATCGAGCTGGATAACGTCGCGTTCCAGGTGAACGTCCCTGGACGCAAGGGAAGCTTCAATAGTTTCGAAAACGATTCCGGGGTCGTCGACGAAATGGACGCCAATCGGCCGATCTACAAACCTGAATTCTGGGAAAAGGTGCGCACCACCGACCTCGATGGAAATAGGACCGATCCTGCCTGGCAGTGCTGGGGCAACGGTGTTCCGCGCATGGGGCCGCCGCAGCGGATCTTCCAGGATGAAGCCGAGGTTATTCTCGTGAACGGCGACACTTGGCGGATCGCGCCGATCGATGGAAGACCGCGAGATCCGATCCGGGGTGACGACCAGGCCTACAACGGCGACGCTCTTGGTCATTGGGATGGGGATACGCTGGTCGTGGAAACGATCGGGTTCTCTGACGTGAGTTGGCTTGACTGGCGCGGCTATGTTCACTCGACCGCTTTAAAGGTCACAGAGCGCTTTACCCGCAAGGGCGATGAGATGCTCTATCAGGTTACGATCGAGGACCCCCAAATGCTTGTTCAACCGTGGGTGCTTCCGGACCGTATGCTCAGGATCAACCGCAACCTGAAGGCTGCTCAAATCCTCCAGGATGCGCCTTGCACGCAGACGGACCCCTTCACGGTTTCTCCCTATCACCGGGGATAACGGCGGGAAAATAT